>NZ_JBHFNQ010000023.1:0-19571 GCF_041929345.1 Floridaenema aerugineum BLCC-F46 | reverse complement strand
GTTTTTCAGACCTTTTGGCGCTTTCATCCTTGCCAATTTCTGCGGAAATTGTAGGGACACGGCATGAAAGAGATAACGTAGGAATTGCAAATATTAATGATGCCGTGTCCCTACCCCCACCAACAGACTTTTTCAGCAAGCTCTAAGTATTTAGTCATATAACAGAGGACTTTAGCTATAAGAAAAGCGAATTGATAAGGCAGGCGGGCTTTGAGACTCGTGCAAGATCTGAAACAAGAAAAAATCGGAAGATTGCCAGGAGAAATTATGAACACCGATACAGCGTTATGGAAAGCAATTTCTAATATGCCAGATGCTCTCAAAACTGAACTTTTGCATTATGCAGAATATTTGCTAGAAAAGTATCCAAATATTCCCCAAACCAATAAAGAAACAGAAGAATCTCATGGTTATGGAAGTTGGGCGGGTAAAATTATTATGTCAGATGATTTTGATGCCCCGCTTGAAGAGTTGGAATTATCAGCATTTTCTAACATTATGTTAAGTTAGGTGGAGTTTTTAACCGAATTGGTTGGTGAAAATATTTGAACTCAGCGGAAGTGCGATCGCTCATCAATGAAAGGCTCAAAATGCGATCGCAAACCCTCAACTAAGCAACCAATAAAGGTTTTTGAGGAAGCATTCTCGGTTCTGGTAATGGTTGATTTTCTTCCAGAAGCATTTCCACAAAAGTCTCAATTACTTCCTGACCATTTTTAGCAGCTTCTTCATAAGTTCTACCATGAGTATGAAACTGCTGCCAGGGAAATTCCGGCAAATGAACCAAGAAAAGTTGATCCTCTTGTGACCATTGAATTACCATACTGTAGTGATAGCTCATTCTTCACCTTCCTGGTTTTCATTCCGATGATTCAAGTTAACTATGAGAACTAAATAGTTTCAATTCATTTACTTTCAGTCCATTTTAATGGACTCGAAGCTCTTAGCCTGCGAATTGATTCGCAGGCGGGCTAAAACGGCAGATACAAAATTTTAGTAAATCAAGATCAACAGTTAAAATTCAAAAGGCAAAAGAAGTGATGTTTACTCCTTTTGCCTTTTGAATTTCCAATTACCTCAAAAGTAAAAATCAGCCAGTTTTAGGAAAGTGTTCAATTTGAGCATAACCACTGAAAAGTAATTTTTTCCCTTGAGTTTCTAAACGGTTAATTCTCATGGTTACGCCATCGAGGTCGAAGCGATCGAGATCGACCATGTTATTTAACACCTCAGTCAAAGCATAAGCCAAAGATTGAGAAACTTCGCGGAGAGATTCGGGGACAGCTTCAGCTTGAAAAACAGGGTTTTGGAAAGCAATGCGACGACGACGTTCTACGGCTAAAGTCATCAGCATGACAATGGGTACAGTGCCATGATTGGGAAGGTCAGCTTTGGCAAATAGACGAATCCGGTTGCCATTTTCTAGTTGGATCTGCACTTCGTTGAAGGAAACTGGTTGACCACCGGATAATTCGTTTAAAGAGTCGGAGGAGAGATTTTTCAGGCGTTTTGTAACCAATTCGGCGCGGAAAGCATCGTTGATGCCAGCTTCGGAGAGGGTAACTTGTGCGATCGCCTGCGTCGGCTGTTTCAGAGAAATCTTACCACTCAAAATCGAACTAAAGTCAATGGAGACAGCATCCGTCTCAAAAGACATCTCCTCAACCGGAAATTGTCTGCGGATCACTAAGCCCCGACCACTCATTTTAAAACTGTCGATGCTACCTTGTAACAGTTTGTTAGAAGGAGAACAGCGGACAAATACCTCCACAGACTCGCTCTTACTGAACAAGTGGCGGATGGATTGGCTGGCAACCGTGTTGAGCATTTTTTCGCCCCAGTCAGTGCCAGGATTATTATTAAAACCAGTCAGACCACCTAACATAAAGATTTGTGTCTACAGAGGATCTTCATCCTTTGTAACAAAATATAAAGGACAGAGCAATAATTTTTCGATACTAAGTTGCAATCTCATTCATAAGTAAGGGATTAGGGATTGGGGATTGGGGACTGGGGACTGGGCAAGGGCACAAGGGGACAAGGAGAATTTTTTACCTTTTCCTCCTCTGCCCCTCTGCCCCTCTGCCCCTCTGCCCCTCTGCCCCTCTGCCCCTCTGCCCCTCTGCCCCTCTGCCTCTTCTGGAATAGGTCGATCGCAAAATGTAGAGCAAGTCTGATGCTTTGTCTGCATAGCTGAAATTGACCTAGATATATTGATTTTCGTTGGGGATGTCAGTTTCTAGGAAATTTTTGTCAACCATGGTTGACAAAATTCTGGGTTCAGGTGGGCATCCTTAGCTGAGAAAGGTACGGAAAATTTTTTGTCCCAAACAATCATGTCAAAAGAACTGGCTATTTGTACTCGCGGACTGACTAAGCAATTCGATCGCCACATTGCTGTCAATGATATTGATTTAGAAATCAAGGCGGGGGAAGTTTATGGTTTAATTGGGCCGAATGGGGCGGGGAAAACGACGCTGATCCGAATGTTGGCGGCGGCGGAAGAACCGAGTATTGGAGAAATTTTCATTAATGGCGACAGGTTGTTGCGCGATCAAAGTAATCCAACTTTGAAGCGGCGACTTGGATATCTTCCTGACGATTTCCCGCTTTATGATGATTTGACGGTTTGGGATTATTTGGATTATTTTGCCCGACTTTATCGGTTACATGAACCTCGGCGCAGTCAAAGGTTATATGAAGTTTTGGAATTGGTGCAGCTAACTAATAAGCGTAATAGTCAAATTAACACTTTGTCGCGAGGAATGAAGCAGCGCTTAAGTTTGGCGAGAACTATTATTCATGAACCGATCGTACTGTTGTTAGATGAACCTGTTTCTGGGTTAGATCCGATCGCCAGAATGCAGTTTCGGGAAATCATCAAAACTCTGCAAGAAGCGGGGATGACAATTTTAATTTCTTCCCATGTTCTCAGTGATTTGGCAGAACTTTGTACTTCTGTAGGAATTATGGAGTTGGGTTATTTGGTGGAAAGTACAAGTTTAGCGGAACTTTACCGTCGTCTCAGTCGCCAGCAAATTATCATGTCTACTTTGGGAGAATTAGATCCGCTGTTATCAGAGTTGAAAAACTATCCTTTAGTTGAAGGATATGAAGTTTTATCAGGAACTAATCAAGTCAGGGTTGATTTTGGCGGGAATCCAGAAGATTGTGCTAGGCTGTTGCGATCGCTAGTTAAAGCTGGCATTCCGTTAAATGAATTCCATTGTACCCAAGAAGATTTAGAAACCATCTTCTTAAAAATGGGTCACAAACAAGCTTCTTAAACCTGATTGGTGAAATCCTAACGATCAATATAAAGAGGATGAAAAATGGTAAGTAATTTGGTTAACCAAATCGGTAATTTAAATCCCCAAATGTGGCGAGAAATTAAAGGTCGCCTCAAACCTCGCAATATAGTAATCAGTGTAGCGATTTCCCTGCTCACTCAACTTTTGATTATTCAGTATTTTCTCAGCCGACTTCCCGTTCCACCTCGTTTAGAAGAATACACTTACCAGATTTCCAATACTTACTGTACAGGCAAACGTCCTGGTGGTTATTACTCAGCTTCTCTCTGTCTTCGAGATAGTTTAGGCAACTTTATCATCAGATGGGAACTTTGGAATCAAGATTTATTTGTTTGTTTGAGTTGGGTGGGCATATTTTCCCTATTAGTAGCCGGAACCTATCTACTAATCAATGATTTATCTCAAGAAGAACGGCGGGGAACCTTAAATTTTATTCGTCTCAGTCCCCAATCGAATAAAAACATTTTAATTGGCAAAATTTTGGGCGTGCCAATTTTGCTTTATCTCGTCATATTGTTGGTAGTTCCCTTGCATTTTTGGACGGGATTATCAGCCCAAATTCCGCCGGGTCAAATTTTAGGTTTTGACTGTGCTGTTATTGCTTGTTGCATTTTATTTTATAGTACAGCATTACTCTATTCTTTAGTAAGCAATTGGTTAGGAGGTTTTCAATCTTGGTTAGGTAGTGGAGTAGTTTTAGGTTTTGTTTGGCTGAATTACTTGCTTACTTATTCTCCCTTCAATAGCCCGCTTTCTTGGCTAAGATTGCTCACGCCATTTGATTTAATTCCCAATTTCTTGGATAGCTCTTTTTATAAAGATCACTACAACCACTTAACTCTAGTAGACCTGCAATGGTATAACTTACCAATTGGTGAAAATTGGGCGATTCTAGTTTCGTTCTCTTTGCTGAACTTTGCCCTGTGGAGTTATTGGATTTGGCAAGGTTTAAATCGCTGCTTTCGTAACCCAATTACAACTATCTTCAGTAAGGGTCAAAGTTATTTATTAACAGCTTGTTTTCAGGTTTCCTTAATCGGATTTACCGTACCTGGATATACCTACGAGCATCTTTCAGCAAAAGACTGGCTGTTTCAACACTTCATGTTTTTATGTGCCTTAAACTTTCTACTGTTTTTGGTTTTAATTGGCATTCTTTCCCCTCATCGTCAAGTGTTACATGATTGGGCGCGTTACC
The DNA here is from genome assembly GCF_041929345.1 of Floridaenema aerugineum BLCC-F46. Lineage (NCBI taxonomy): Bacteria > Bacillati > Cyanobacteriota > Cyanophyceae > Aerosakkonematales > Aerosakkonemataceae > Floridanema > Floridanema aerugineum. The sequence continues at coordinate 15,062 of NZ_JBHFNQ010000023.1, read as the reverse complement.
GACATCAAAACCAGGGTAAGTCCCTAATTAAAGATTTGATGTTTGGAGAAAAAAGCCCTGCATTAGTCGCAATAGGAATTAATTTGGGAATTGCGATCGCACTAATCAGCATCTGGAGTTTAACTTCAAGGGCAAAATTTGAGTATCAATTTGCTACCTTAGTCAGTTTAGGTTTCGCATTTACTTTAATGATGCTCTATGCTGTACTCACTCAATTACTGTTGTTTGTTCGGATTAAAAATAACATAATTTGGGCAATGGGTGCCTTAAGCGCTGCCATTTTTCTGCCCCTAATTGGGTTAGCAGTATTCCAAATTACTCCCGAAAAAGAGTTGGGATTTCTCTGGTACTTTTCCGTATTAGCACCTATAGGAACTTACTGGGAAGAAACATCTGCGATCGGAATTTTTGTAGCAGCTTTAGGACAGCTAACTGTAGTGGGAATATTGACCGCACAATTAACCAAAAAACTCCGACTCGCTGGCGAATCTACAACTAAAGCTTTATTGCAGGAACGACGGGCTTTACCCTCAACAAACCTGTAAAAAAATCAATGGTTTAGGACTTACGCACTGGCACTATATATGGAGAAATGGTGCGTTACACTGGCGTTAACGCACCCTACGGATAGAGGTTTTGCGTAAGTCCTGTGGTTATTGGTGGGAAAATTTCTCCCAATAACCACTTACAAATGACGAATGACAAATGACAAATGACAAATGACAAATGACAAATGACAAAATATAAATTTCGAGGAAAGATGATGAAATTAAATTGGTTAGACAGAATAGGTGATGTGAATCCTCAAATGTGGCGGGAAATTAAAGGACGCTGCAAACCACGCAATTTAATTATTGCCACTAGCATCTCTCTTTTGGGGCAATTCTTAATATTAATGATGGCTATGGGAGGTTTGCCTACGGACGATCGCTATCTGAGTCCAGACGGCAAAGTTTTCCACAGATATTGCACAGGAGTTTATCAAGAATGTTTGCCAGATGGTAGGGGAAATTTTGTCATTAACTGGCAACTTTGGTGGATAGAAATATTTCAAATTCTAAGTGTAATTGGCATTTTTGTCCTGTTAGTTGCAGGTACGTATATGCTAATTAACGATTTAGCTAAGGAAGAAAAAACCGGAACTCTGAATTTTATTCGCCTCAGTCCGCGAACTAGCCAAAGCATTTTATTAGGTAAAATTCTCGGTGTTCCTTTTTTACTTTATCTGTTCGCTATTTTGGCTTTACCTTTGCATTTTTGGGCGGGAATTTCCGCTGGCATTCCTTTGATGGGAATTCTGTTTTATTGGGCGGCTATTGTTGGCAGTTGCTTTTTATTTTTCAGCGCCAGTTTGCTATTTGGCTTGTTTAGTTCGGGGTTTAGTGGATTTCAACCTTGGTTAGGTAGCGGTTTAGTTTTAATGTTTCTCTGGATAACTTGCGCTATACCAATAACCATCACTCCCACAGATTGGATAATTATATTCTCTCCTTTTAGAGCTTTGCTTTATGTGGTAGATGCAAGTCCGGTAGATAATAGCTTTTCTTTTTCCTATCTTAATTTAGATAGTTGGCAATGGTTTTACTTACCATTGGGTAGCAATGCTGTGACAGCTATCAGTTTTTTGCTGTTTAATTATGCCTTGTGGAGTTACTGGATTTGGCAAGGTTTGCAGCGTCGTTTCCATAATCCAAGTAAAACAATTCTTAGCAAAGGTCAAAGTTATTTACTGGTAGTTTGTATTGAAGTAATGACTGTGGGTTTTGCACTACAAACGGGTAGATGGTCATCTTCACTAGAAAACAATTTCTATGCTGTGCTAATCTTAAACCAAGTGCTATTCTTGAGTTTAATTGCTGCTTTATCTCCACAGCGACAAGCTTTACAAGATTGGGCAAGATATCGGCAAGAAAGAATCACAAATCCTTGGGGTTTTTGGAGTCGAGATTTAATCAAAGATTTGCTTTGGGCGGAAAAGAGTCCGGCTATTTTGGCAATGGCAATTAATCTGGTTCTGAGTTTTGTAATATTGTCTGTTTGGATTGTTTTAAGTCCTAGTGAACTTAACTCAATGCCGACATTAGCTATTCTGGCAATTACTATGACTTTGACATTAATTTATGCAACTATTCTACAATTAATGTTGCTAAAGCGAGTTAAAAGACAGATGCAATGGGCGGCTGGTGCAATGATCGCTTTAATAGTTTTACCGCCAATTTTTCTGGGTGTTTTATCACTTTCCCCCGATCGAGCTCCTCTGTTTTGGTTATTTACAGCCTTTCCTGCGGCGGCTATGAAAGATGCGTCAGTGGAAAGCTTTTTCGCTGCTTTTGTTTCTCAGTTGGGAATTTTTGCTTTGTTGAATCAACAGTTAAATCGACAGTTGAAACTGGCAGGGGAATCTGCAACTAAGGCTTTACTAAAGTCAATGTAGCTACCCAGATCCCCGACTTCTTTGAGAAGTCGGGGATCTAAGATTTAAGGCTTAATTTTGAGTGCTTTTTTGATTAATTCGGGGACTTGGGAGGGGCGATCGGCAATGGGAACTTTTGCTTGTCTAAAACTAGCAATAATATTTTCGGTACTCTCTGGATCTGTGCCTAAAATGGGCAGGGAAACTATTAAGTCGCTGGCGTGAAGTTGGCGTTTGCGCGGTGGGCCTAAACGTCCGGCGATGTAGGCAATTACGGGTTTTTCAATTTTTTCTTTAATGTATTGGGCGGCTGTTTCTGGAATGCCATCATCTATTTGACTGACTAAGGCGATCGCTTTTGTATTTTTATCTTCATTCAAAATTTTTAACCATTCCCATAAAGAAGAACCGATGATACTATCGCTACCAATACTGACGCAAATTGATTGACCTAATCCGGCTGTTGTCAGTTCTAATGCCACTTCCGAAGTTAGCGTACCACTGCGGCTAATAATTCCCACTGAACCATGAGTGTAAAATTCTACGGGATAAGTTCCCAATAAGATTTTGTCTGGGACTATGATGCCCAGAGAATTTGACCCAACAACTAAGGTATTTGTCGCTTCCGCTTTTCGCAGCAGAGAAACCATATCCAGGGGGGGAACTCCTTGAGTAATGATGATAATTTGATGAATATCAGCTGCGATCGCTTCGAGTGCAGCATCTAAAGCTAAATAAGGCGGGACAAAGACGATCGTAGTATCGATCGCGCCTACTTCTGAGACAGCTTGTTCTACCAAGTCAAAAATCGGAATTCCATCTAATGCTTGTCCCCCATCTCCGGGGCTAACTCCAGCCACTACATTAGTACCATAAGCTTTCATCCGAACAGCATGGACAGCAGCGAGTGGTTCGTTGATACCTTGAATTAATACTTTATCGTCTGGGCTGAGTTTCATAATCAGAAGTTTAGCACCCTAAAAGTGCTGGGGCATCAATGCGCCTTATCATAACTTCTACAGTTTAACAGTTAGTTATTAACGAATTATATTGGGCTATTTGATCGTATCGGGCTGCTGTATCATTTGGCTGCATCTGCTTACCGGATGACTTTTTGTTTCTCGTGACTAGGTTCAACCTAGTCACGAGGTGAAAGGAGGTTCTACCTCCTTACAGGAAGCAAGATCGCACTTAAAGCTGTTTCACCTCAGAAACCAACTTCGCCACCATATCTTTCGCACTTCCAAAAAGCATCATTGTTTTATCTTTGTAAAACAATTCATTTTCCACGCCAGCGAAACCAGTGCTCATTCCGCGCTTAATGACGATCGTATGTTTTGCGCGATCGACATCTAAAATCGGCATACCATAAATTGGACTAGCACTATCATGACGCGCCGCTGGGTTCACCACATCATTCGCCCCAATAACCAAAGCGACATCAGTTTGGTCAAACTGAGGATTAATATCATCCATATCGTACAGTTGAGGATAAGGCACATTCGCCTCTGCCAACAACACATTCATGTGCCCCGGCATTCTTCCCGCAACTGGGTGAATAGCATATTTTACTTCCACACCCAATCTATCTAATTGATCTGCCAATTCCCGAACAGCGTGTTGTGCTTGCGCCACCGCCATTCCATAACCAGGAATAATTACCACAGAACGCGCATAACCCAACATCATCGCGCCTTCTTCTGCATCGATGCTGTGGACAGTTTGATCGGTTGCGCCACCTGCGCCGCCTGCGACTGCACCGCCACCAGTACCAAAAGCACTAAACAGAACATTTGCCAAGGAACGGTTCATCGCCTTACACATAATTTCGGTGAGGATCAAACCAGAAGCGCCCACCAAAGCACCAGCGATGATTAACATATTGTTCATCACCACGAAACCAGCAGCAGCAGCAGCTAAACCAGAGAACGAGTTCAACAGCGAAATTACTACTGGCATATCGCCACCACCAATGGGGATAACGAACATTACCCCTAAAATCAGAGAAATTACCACAATTCCCAAGAATACAGGTAAATTCCCCGGATCGAGAATCAAAAAAGCGCTACCAACGACATAACCGATTAAAAGTGAAGCGTTAAACGGTTGTTGTAAGGGAAAAGTGATCGGAGAACCACTCATAATCCCTTGCAGTTTAGCAAAGGCGATAAAACTACCTGTGAAAGTGACACCGCCAATTAACACATCTAGCAACATGGAAATATTAGAATCCAAAGGCATCGGTTCGCCAGTGCCCAAAAGTCGCCAAAACTCACCAACGGCGACGAGTGCGGAAGCTGCGCCGCCTAAACCGTTCAATAAACCAACCATTTGGGGCATTTCCGTCATTGCTACTTTATAGGCAACAACGGCACCGATAACGCTACCAATGGCGATCGCTAACAAAATCATTTCATAGTTGAGCACTTGGCGATCGAGCAAAGTCGCTACAATAGCCAAAAACATCCCCACCGCAGCCCAAACATTACCCACACGGGCGGTTGCTGGAGATCCCAACTTTTTCAAACCCAAAATAAACAGAGATGCTGCTACTAAATAAGTCAGCTGAATTCCAGTCGGCAAAAAGTCAGTCATATTCATTCTTTCTTCTTACTTTCAGTAACTATGGAAATCGTGAGAAATTCTCTTTCTTCTTCTCTTCCTTCGCGCTCTTCGCGTCTTTGCGGTTCAATAAAAAACCTCTAGCAAAAACAGATAACCCCATCTGTGTTCATCTGCGGTTAAAAAATTCACCTTTCGCCATTTGCCAGAAGCCTAATAAACCGAACTACGCCTTAGCTTCCTTCTTCTTAAACATTTGCAGCATTCTGTCTGTCACCAAAAAGCCGCCCACAACGTTAACCGTTGCGAATATCACAGCAATTAAACCCAAAATTACTGTCAAACTAGTATTACGTTCGCCAGAAACTACGATCGCACCCAGTACAGCAATTCCCGAAATTGCATTTGAACCAGACATCAAAGGCGTGTGTAGAGTTGGCGGCACTTTGTTAATCACTTCAAACCCAGTAAAAGAGGCAAGAACAAACACAAACAAAGCCGCTAATAATGCTTCTGTCATCGATTTAAAACTCCTTTTCTTGGTCATTAGTTATTAGTCATTGGTCATTTGTCATTCCAGATTTCATTCAAATGACCAATGACCGTTGACAATTGACAAACTAATTAAGCGTTTACCCGCAATTGCTCCAATGCTTCTTGCACTTTTTGATTGCGAATTTCCCCTGCGTGAGTAACGCAAGTGTTCTTCACGATATCATCCTCAAAATTGAGGGTAAATTCTCCTTCTTTATTAATCAAATATTGCAACAGAGTGAGAATATTTTTCGCATACATTTGCGAAGAGTGAATTGGGGTTGAAGAAGGCAAATTAATGGTGCCAATAATTGTTACACCGTTATAGCGAATATCTCTTCCAGGTTGAGTGCAAGCACAGTTTCCGCCTTGTTCAGCGGCGATATCAACTATTACTGAACCGGGCTTCATTTGGGCTACCATTTCTTCTGTAACGAGTAATGGTGCTTTTTTACCTGGAACTTGGGCGGTGGTGATTACGACATCAGAAAGTTTAACGTGCTCGGCGATCGTTTCTTGAGTTTTCTGTTTAGAAATCTCAGAAATTTCCTTTGCGTAACCGTTGTCTGCCACCGTTTCTTCGTCTAATTTTACTTCTACGAATTTAGCTCCCAAACTTTGCACTTCTTCTTTTACCGCAGGGCGAATGTCAAAAGCTTCGACAACTGCACCGAGTCTTCGGGCGGTGGCGATCGCTTGCAAACCTGCAACTCCTGCGCCGATAATGAATACTTTGGCTGGTGCGATCGTTCCTGCGGCAGTGGTTAACATGGGAAAGAACTTCGGTGAAGCTGCTGCTGCAATCAACGCCGCTTGGTATCCCGCTACAGAAGCTTGGGAAGAAAGCGCATCCATGCTTTGTGCCCTAGTGGTGCGGGGAATTAATTCCATGCTTAAAGTAGTGATGCGGCGTTGCGCTAATTTTTGCGCCAAAGTCGGATTTCCCAAAGGATTCGTAAAACCGACTAAAATTGCACCTTCTCGCAGCATATCCACTTCATGCCGTCCGTCTCTTTCTTGTGGTGGGCTGACTTTTACCAATATGTCAGCTTCGCCCCATAAAGTATAGGGATCGTCGATAATTTTTGCTCCGGCTGCTGCGTAAGCTTCATCTGCAAAAAACGATCGCTCACCAGCACCAGCTTCTACCCACACTTCTAGTCCTTGTTTCACCAACCGAGCTACAGTGTCAGGTATTAGGGCTACACGATTTTCACCCATTTCAATTTCTTTGGCAACTGCTAATTTCATTGAACCTCCTTGCTAGTTTAAGTAATTCTGTGTAGCCAAACTCCCAATTTAGTTCGTGACTACTTTTCCGTTCCAATTTAGTTATTTGGGCATTCTCATGATTCAGTTTGTTGATAGCGCTGCCGCAATTCAATCCAATTCGCCCTGCCAACTCTTCTACTTTTTCATCCTATGTTGATCCCCCTATTTTGGGGCATTCTCTTTAACTTATTTTATAGATTCATCATTTGGCTGAGCGGAAAATACCTATTTTTTACTTATTTCGCCTATTTATCTCTATTTTCTTAATATTCATACAAAATTTATATACAATTAGACACATTTAGAAATATGATTTTCAGCAAATAATGTTACTTTAATTACCGAATTGTCAAAACTGCTATTTGACAAACAAAAGTTAACTAAGATTTGGCTGGACAAATTTTGTAAAAAAGCTTTATTTTTATCCTTTGTAGTCAAGTTTCTGCCTCGCTCCCCTATAATCGAATTGCTTTTCTGGAACCGCTAACATTTAGAAAACATCTTTGATATCGTAAATTGAGTGTAAGTTAAGTTTGGTAACAAACCATTTACTTTGGAGTGATCGGAGAAACTACGGCTATGTCTTTGCAACTTTCCTTTCGACGTACCCTTTCCGCCTTAGCACTCTGCAGTTGCTTACTGACTGGGACTGCTAGCATAGTTTGGGCAAATGGTCTGCCAGGGTTTACCTTATTTGGTGGGCCACCACGCGAAAGTCAACTACCGTTTCGCTTAGACTTTGGCGGCAGAATCAACATTTGGGATCGCTATCGGCTGAAAATTCCTCGCAAAAAGATGAACTTAGCCGTTTCTCAGTTTGCCATTTCTTATCCAGAATATTACAAAGGCACATTTGACACTAAAGACATTGAGGTGAGAGTTAAAGGCAAATCTGTAAAGCTGGATGAAGTCACCTGGGATAAGGAAAACCGGACTATCCAAATTTTCCCTAGAGAACCAGTACCAGCAGGGAATGAAGTCGAGTTGATTCTCTCTAATGTCAGAAATCCTTCTTCTGGGGGAATGTTCTACTTTAATTGCAGTATTATGACTCCGGGAGATGTGCCGTTAATGCGCTACATCGGTACTTGGTTGGTGAGTATTGATTAGGGACAGAAAACTGGTGATAAAATAGGAGATTGTGACTTTTTGAATTATTTTTAGACTCCCAGCTTGGAGAACTCCTAATGACCCAGCGCACGTTACATGGCACTAGCCGTAAGAGAAAAAGAACTTCTGGTTTTCGCGCCCGGATGCGAACCAAGAATGGAAAACTTGTACTCAAAGCCCGTCGGAAGAAAGGTCGTTATCGTTTAGCAGTTTAAAAAAGCTGTGGCTTTGCCAAAAGCACATCGACTGAAAAATCGGCAGGATTTCTCTGCTTTATTCCGTAAGGGGATGCGTTGCAGCACGCCCCATCTTACTTTAAGAGCCTTGCGGCAGTCAGCCAAATCGGAATCCGGGAAGCAGTCGCTTTCGCGATTACCAATGGCTGCTACTGCCGTTGAGGGGAATGATGCAGCGATCGCGCTCTCCAAACTTCCCTCGCTCCTGGGCATTTCCATCAGCCAAAAAGTCAGCAAGCGAGCAGTTGTGCGAAACCGGATTAAAAGGCAGCTAAAAGCGGCTTTTCGGCAATTATTACCCAAAGTTGCTCCCGGTTGGTTACTAGTGATAGTAGTAAAACCATTAGCTACGCAGTGCGATTATCATCAATTTCTGCAAGAATTAGAGCAGTTGTTGGTAGAAGCTGAGGTACTCAATGGGTATTCGTGAAGAAGTTTACTATGAGGGCGGCCCTCATATTGGAGATTTAATTTTAAATATTCTCATAGGACTGACGGTGATTGGTTTACCGTTAACCGTAGGTGCGATCGCTCGTGCCCTGTGGCTACGTTATCGGATTACCGATCGACGCATCTCCGTCACAGGCGGCTTTCGCGGTCAAGATCGCACCGACATCATTTACTCAGAAATCGTCGAAGTGAAAAAAGTTCCGCGTGGCATTGGTCTGTGGGGAGACATGGTAGTAGTTCTCCGAGACGGAAGTCGTTTAGAACTCAGGGCAATTCCTAAATTTCGCGAAATTTACGATTACATTACCGAAAAAGCCAAAATTAAGTCAGTAAAAACTGTAGGGTAGTTAAATCGTTACACAAAGGGAACCGCAGCCGAGAGAAAAACTTTTTTCACCCTCTCCTAATTTCCCTCCAAACCAGCAGACAGTTATCTCTCTGACTGGTTCGCAAGATAGATTAGATAAAGACAATACAGCGCTTGTAGGTAGACTTCATAAGCATGGATTTTGGTGTAAGTTTTCTTTCCAACAACGTAATGCTGCCGATCCTGGATTTCTTCTACGGGATCGTCCCCAGCTATGGGTTGGCTATCGTAGCGCTGACTCTGGTGATTCGTTTTGCGCTCTATCCCTTAAGCGCTAAATCAATTCGCAGTATGCGCCAGACGCGAGTCACCCAACCGCTAATGCAAAAGCGGGTTAAGGAAATTCAGGAACGATACAAAGACGACCCAACAAAGCAACAGGAAGAAATGGGCAAACTCTACAAAGAGTTTGGCAACCCATTGTCAGGTTGCTTACCTGTAGTGGTACAAATGCCTGTGTTATTTGCCTTATTTGCTACCTTGCGTGGTTCACCATTCTCGGATGTAAATTACACCGTGAATGTTCAAGTTCTCCCCAAGGAACAAATCGAGCAAGTTCAAAGACAATCTTTTTCCACTGCACCCCAAAATATTTACTTCGCTGAGAGTTCCCATGCTCCAGTGATCGCCTTATTACCAGGGGGAAATAAACTCGCAGTGGGTGAGAAAAGTCAATTAGAATTTCAAACTCCAGCAGGTAAGCCTTTAGAAGCTTTAGTAGCGGAACATCAAGAAACGAAACTGACTCCGAACTGGAAGGTGACAAAAGGCGAGGAGCGGATCACAATAGATGCCAATGGCAATATAGAAGCCTTACAACCAGGTGATGCCACTATTCAGGGAACTATTCCAGGTTTAGCATCTGATAAAGGATTTCTATTTATCGACGCTTTGGGAAGAGTAGGTGCATTCGATCAAGACGGAGCTATTCACTGGGATATTGTGGGAATGGTGCTGTTTTTTGGTATTAGCTTATATATCAACCAGCTACTCTCAGGACAACAGCCAGGTGCTACCTCTAATCCTCAACAGGATACGGTAAATAAGATTACGCCAGTAATTTTTTCGGGAATGTTTTTGTTCTTCCCATTGCCCGCTGGTGTATTGATGTACATGGTGATTGCTAATATTTTTCAAACTGCTCAGACCTTTATTTTGTCCAGGGAACCATTGCCAGAAAATCTCCAAAAATTAGTGGAAGCTCAAGAAAAAGAAGCGGCTGCTAAGGAAGGTAAGGGAAGAGAGGCACTCCCATTTGAACCAGGTCGTTCTAAGAAAAAAGCCTCGGGTTAGTTTTCATGACAGACACTCGCATACAACGTGGTCAAAAATGGCTGGAAGAACTGCTAAAACTCATGAAAGTTCCAGCTATGGTTAAAGCCCAAAAGGGTGAAGCACAAGCAGAATTAGCAGATCCAGAGGAACCAGAAGAAGCGGCTAGCTACTGGTTAACAATTGATGAAACCCACCTGTCACGGACACAAATTCAAGCATTGATTGGTGAAGAAGGTCATACTTTAGATGCCATTCAATATTTAGTTAATGCCATTCTCAATATGGGTAAAGAGCATGAAGAACAAGCTGCTTACACTGTTGAATTAGATGGCTATCGCGTTCGCCGACAAGCAGAACTTTTGGCTTTGGCTGAGTACGCCATTCAGCAAGTACGCACCAATGGTCAAGAGTTTGAAATGAAATCTCTTTCTGCCGCAGAAAGACGACAAATTCATACGTTTTTAAAAGAGTTCACCGATGTAGAAAGCTATAGTCGGGGTAAAGAACCGGACCGTCGTTTGGTGGTGCGACGGCGTTAAGGAAATTTGGGAATTCAAACTGCAAAATTTCCAAGTTTGAATTCCCTAAATTGAACTAGGATGGAAAAAAAAGGTAACAGACTATGGAAGCAATTTATATTCCCCGTCTGACGAAAGCACCGCAGCAAACAGAAGTAATTGAAGTAGATGAGTTTTTCCCTGATTTGGAAACTTTAACACCAGTCAGAGGCAAAATTAAGGTAGCTCATAAAGGAACTTATTTGGATGTTTCTGCTCAAGCAGAAGCAATTGTTACCTTAACTTGCCATCGTTGTTTGCAACAATACAATCATCGATTGTTGGTGAAAACTTCAGAAATGATTTGGTTAGATGAAGCAGCAGATCGAGATGATGATGTTTTAGAAAAAGAAACGGCTTTAGAAGATTTGGTGGAAAGTTTACCGCCAAATGGTTATTTTTATCCTGATGATTGGTTGTATCAGCAAATGTGTTTGGCTATTCCTCAAAGACAATTGTGTGATAAAAATTGTCAAGGTATTCAATTAGAAAATAGTAGCAGTGCAGGGGGAGGAACGATCGATAGCCGTTGGGCAAGTCTTGAATCTCTTAAGGAAAGACTCAATAATGGTAAATAACTAAATAGGTAATGGCTATGGAAAAAAGGAGTAAAATTTAGATGGCGAAGCTGAAGATTTAGATTAAAATTAAAAGAATTATCTGATTGGTCATCTAAAAGCATAAATTTAAAATCCTAACCAATTATCCATTACCATTTACCAAATCAGCAAAAAATATGAGTTTTAGTGATGAGTTTGAACTGCTGTTACGTGCCCGCTACCCGTTAATTTATATTCCGACTTGCGAAGAAGAGCGAGTGGAAAGTACGATCGCTAACATCGCCAAAAGTCAAGGAAATCGCGGGGTTTATATTTGGGATTTTGTTGATGGTTATCAGGGTAATCCCAATGATGCGGGGTTTGGAAAACGCAATCCTTTACAAGCTTTAGAATTTGTGGAAAAGCTGTCGGCTTCTGCGGCAGCTATTTTTATATTACGGGATTTTCACCGCTTTTTAGAAGATGTGGCTGTGGCGCGAAAATTGAAAAATTTGGCGCGTTTGCTGAAGTCACAACCGAAAAATATTGTAATTTTGTCGCCTCGATTAGCTATTCCTGAAGAGTTGAGCGAAGTGCTAACTGTTTTGGAATTTCAGTTACCAACTGCGCCGGATATTAAAACCGAAGTCGAGCGTTTGTTGGCGGCTACTGGACAATCTTTAGAAGGTCGAGTTTTAGATCAAATTGTGCGCTCTTGTCAAGGACTTTCTTTAGAAAGAATTAGGCGGGTGTTGGCGAGAGCGATCGCAACTCATGGCGAATTACGCCCGGAAGATGTAGATTTGGTATTAGAAGAAAAACGCCAAACGATTCGCCAAACGCAAATTTTAGAGTTCTATCCAGCAACGGAAAATATTTCAGATGTGGGAGGATTGGATAATTTAAAAGAATGGTTATTGCGGCGGGGTGGCGCTTTTTCAGAAAGAGCGAGACAATATGGTTTACCCCATCCGAGAGGTTTATTGTTAGTTGGAATTCAGGGAACGGGTAAATCTTTAATGGCAAAAGCGATCGCACACCATTGGCATTTACCTTTACTCAGATTAGATGTAGGACGCTTGTTTGGTGGATTAGTGGGAGAGTCAGAATCTCGCACTAGACAAATGATTCAATTAGCCGAAGCTTTAGCACCTTGCGTATTATGGATCGACGAAATTGATAAAGCTTTTTCCGGGATGGATGGCAAAGGTGATGCAGGTACGAGTAACCGGGTTTTTGGTACATTTATTACTTGGTTAGCTGAGAAAACTAGCCCGGTTTTTGTGGTAGCGACAGCTAATAATATTCAAACTTTACCAGCGGAAATGCTGCGAAAAGGTAGGTTTGATGAAATCTTTTTTGTGGGTTTACCGACGCAAGAAGAAAGACGGGCGATTTTTGGGGTACATTTAACTCGGCTACGTCCGCATAATTTGAATAATTATGATTTGGATCGTTTAGCTTACGAAACACCTGATTTTTCGGGCGCAGAAATTGAGCAAGCTTTGACAGAAGCGATGCACATTGGCTTTAGTCAAAACCGAGATTTTAACACTGATGATGTTTTAGAAGCGGCTAGTCAAATTGTACCTTTAGCCAGAACTGCTCAAGAACAAATTGAGTTTTTACAAGATTGGGCGGCGGCGGGTAAGGCGCGTTTAGCTTCTAAGCATAGTAGTTTGAGCGATCGGATTAAAAATCAACTCCGATAATATATAGTACGTAGTTGCGCTTTAGCGCTCTTATGCCAGCGCTGAAGCGCAACTACGTACCTAATCTGGATATATACTTGCATTGAGCAAAATAGGCGTGAGTGGGTGATCAGTTATGAGCTTTTCGGGAATCGTTAAATTTTTGATTGGTTTTGTGATTGCTATTGGTTTATTAGCAGGTGCGGGTGTTGCGGGGGCGCTGTATTTTATCACCAAATTAACTGCACCTCCAGAAAGACCTGTATTCGCCAATGAAAGAAATGCTAACAAAGTCCAGCCAGTAGCAGCTAAGACTCAACCAGGAGCGAGTACTCCTACAACGACAGAAGTTAGTAATAGTACGCCAACTAGTGAAACTAGCGAAAAAGCTTTAGAACCTGGAGCATACAGAGGACGGGTAACTTGGTCAAATGGTTTAAGCATTCGCAGTAATCCCCGCCCTGACTCGGAAAGAATTGGTGGTGTAGCTTATAACGAAGTCGTGGTAGTTTTGTCCGAAAGTGATGACAAACGTTGGGTAAAAATTCGCTCGGAAAATGGTAGTAACGAAGGTTGGGTAAGAGCAAGAAATATTAAGCGGGTAGAAGAAGGAGCATCTAATCAGTAGAAACTCAATTGATGTGTTAAGAAAAGTAGCAAAATTTTAAACTTGGTTGCAATATTGAGGCAAAAGCTTAATCAATTTAGCCCTGGATGATAGTTTGGAAAACAGTAAATTGATCTGGTTTCTTTACTAGTTCCTGGGATGAATTTATGTACAACAAAAACTCGAATAAAGATCTCGTAGGTGCTGTGGTGACAGCTGCTTTAGGTGCAGGTATTGTTACCTCTTTCGCAGTCAGTCAGGGACAACATCCCCTGGTAGCGCTACAGATTACCATTTTTGCGGTTTTGGTAGCTTTGCTGTGCGATCGCTTGGGGTTAATTTAATTAAAAAAGCAAACTTTCGGGAAGAAATCCCAGAAATGAAGTTTATAATGGTTTCCAAGCTCGATCTTTGTAGCCATATTGGAAAATTTCTGGGTGCAGTATATCTGCTAAAATTTCTACTGATTCGGCTAATCTTGGCCCCGGACGATTAAAATAAGCATTGCCATCTGTAATGTAAACTCTTCCGGTTTGGACAGCGTGTAAATTTTGCCATTCCGGTCTTTGAGTTAAAGGCATAGCTTCTTGATGAGTGCGGTCTAAATTGAAACCGCAGGGCATGAAAATAATAATGTCTGGATTGGAGTTAATTATTGATTCCCAAGTTAATTGGGGTGAAGGTTGACCGATGACGCAAAAAAGCGGTTCTCCTCCAGCAATTTTTACCATTTCGGGTACCCAATTAGCTGCAACCATTAAGGGGTCTGTCCATTCAATGCAAAGCACTTTGGGGCGGTCTTCTGAAGTTAGAGACTGAGTTTTTTGTTCGCAGATTTTGACTCGCGCTTCTAAGTTTTCGATCGTTGATTCTGGAGATACATTTAGCGCTTTACCTACGGTTTGAATATCTGTCCAAACATCTGCTAAATGTTGCGGTTTTAAGGAAATAATTTGGGGTTGAGAGTTAATCAGTTTAGCGATAGCTTTTTCAACTTCTGCAACGCTAACCGCGCAAACATCGCATTGGTCTTGTGTCAAAATATGAGTAGGTTGTAATTGTTCTAAAGCATCAAGTTTGACTTCATAAATGCTCAATGCTGATTGTAATAATTGGGTAACATCTTGATGAATGACGGCGCTAGGTTTTCCCGAATTAATTCTTGTTTGGGTGCAAACAGGTAAGTTTTGGACTTCGGGGGGGTAGTCGCATTCGTGCGATCGTCCCACCAAAGCATCAGTTAATCCCAAACTAGCCACAATTTCTGTTGCACTGGGAAGTAGAGAAACAATTCTGAGTTGTTCGCTATTATTCATAATTTATCCCCATAGAATTGTAGTTTCTCTCAATTTACCTCTGTCTCTAGAATTGTTAATCCTCCCTACGTTATACCAAAAAAGTACAAGTACGTTGTTGCGCTTCAGCGCTACAATTAGCGCTGAAGCGCAA
>NZ_JBHFNQ010000229.1:0-6023 GCF_041929345.1 Floridaenema aerugineum BLCC-F46 | reverse complement strand
CCGCCCGGAAATCAATTTCCGGGCTAATAGCGCAAGTCCATTAAAATGGACTAAAAGCCTTTGAATATGAAGAATATTAAATATTTAGTCCTCTTTAGAGGAGTTTAGCTATTAGCCTGGGACTTGAGTCCCAGGCGGATTTCGGGAATGGTACTACCCACTACCTAACTATTAAATACCTTGGCAGCAGCGGCGACACCTGCGCCGGGGGTAAAGGCATCGTAGCCTAGTTCTAGTAAGGCTGATTCTAGAGATGCGATCGCAGTTAGTATATCGCGATCGCTCACAAAACCCAAATGCCCAATGCGGAAGATTTTACCTTTCAAATGATCCTGTCCTCCCGCCATTGCGATATCATACTTTTTCTTGAGCACCTTGCGAATTTGTTCCGAATCTACCTGCACTGGCGCTACTGCGGTAATCGCAGGAGAAGCAGCACTATCAGGCGCAAACAAAGGCAAACTCAAAGCTTTTACCGCTTCACGAGTGGCATTTTTCAAGCGTTGATGACGGGCGAAAATATTCTCCAAACCTTCTTTTTGCATCATCTGCAAAGTAGCTTGTAACGCCACAATTAAATTAACTGGTGGCGTAAAGGGAAAACTATTTTTCGCCGCATCTTTACGATACTTTCCTAAGTCCAAATAATACTTAGGTAACTTGGCAGTTTTGTAAGCTTCCCAAGCTTTTGCACTCACACTCACAAAAGCTAAACCTGGAGGAATCATATAACCTTTTTGCGATCCCGAAGCTACCACATCAATTCCCCATTCATCGATGGGTAAATTAACTGCGCCTAAACTCGTCACCGCATCTACCATAATTAACGCTTCACCGTGCGCTTTCACATGGCGGTTAATAGTTTCCAAGTCATTTAATACGCCTGTGGAAGTTTCGCTGTGAGTAACAATTACCGCTTTAATTTGCTTTTCTTTGTCAGCTTCTAGCTTTTCGCGGAACTGTTCAGTATCTAAAGGTTTACCCCATTCTGCGGTGATAATGTCTGCATTCAAGCCGTAAGCTTGACAAACTTCGCCCCAACGTTCGCCAAACTTGCCATTCGATCCTACCAAAACACGGTCTCCCGGACTCAAAAAATTAATAATCCCCGCTTCCATCGCCCCAGTACCGCTAGAAGCCAAAACTAGCACATCATTTTGGGTTTGGTGAATCCACTTGAGATTTTGGAAAACTTCCCCCATAATCGGGGTAAACTCGCTGCTCCGGTGTCCGATGGGATGTTTTGCCAAAGCGAGTAAAGCTTGTTCGGGTACAGGTGTCGGTCCCGGAATCATTAATATTAACTTATTGTCCATCAGTCTCTCCTAGATACAGTCTGCTATGTTTTAATTGTGAGTTCTGAATTTAGAATTTCTCAAAAAGTTTGGAATTAAATAACTTTTTTTCACTCAAAACTCTTGGCTTTTCCCCAACGCCAGCAATACTATAAGTACGCTATGAGGAGTTTCTAATTATACATTGTTGATTTCAGATTTAGTCAAATGCAAAATCTAAAATCTTAAACTGGTGGCTGACTTTTCTCTATCTCAGTACTATTTACCTCTTCTGTTGCGCGATCGATCACATGATTTAAAGACCAAAAATACTCCGTCGGTAATTTCGCTTGAGAACAAATATCTTCTATTTGCTTTTGTTGAGCAATAGCTTTTCGCAAAGTAATAATTAACTGCCTCACCTTTTCTTTAACTTCTGTATTGTCAGATACAGCAAAATTAGTTTTCCGTTCTAACAATTGCAGTATTAATTCGTATTGGACGGGCGAGGGAAGAGGTATTGGCTCCATGTATGTAAACTTAGAATTAGGTTAACTAATAGCCAATCAATTAGTTAGGGTTAATATCACCAACTAAAGATTTAATTGCGAGTTCTGGATTTGCTTGTTTCACCAATGACTCACCGATGAGTACAGCAGTAGCACCTGCTTTTACTACTAAGTATAAATCATCAGGAGTATGCAATCCAGACTCACTCACTACCACGATATCGCGTTCTTTTAGTTGTTGACCGCGAGTAGCGAGCAGATCGCAAGTTAATTGTAAATCCACAGAAAAATCTTTCAAGTTGCGATTGTTAATCCCTATCAAATTGACCTTCTCTAAGGCTAACACTCGATCTAACTCTTCTAAGGTATGAACTTCAATCAACACTGCCATTTTCAGGACTTGGGCGATTTTCACAAAATATTGTAAGTCCTGATCGGAAAGAATCGCCGCAATTAGTAAGATAGCATCTGCACCTTTGGAACGGGCTAAATAAATCTGGTAAGGATAAATAATAAATTCCTTACATAATAAAGGTATATCTACGGCTTGGCGAATATTGGCTAGATTTTCAAATCCGCCTTGAAAAAATTTGCTGTCTGTGAGTACAGAAATGCAGGAAGCGCCGCCGTTTTGGTAAGCTTGGGCGATTGCCACCGGATCAAAATCTTCCCGCAACACCCCTTTACTGGGAGAAGCTTTTTTCACTTCCGCAATAATTGCAGGTTTTTTAGCTGCTGATTTTAAAGCACCAATAAAGTCGCGAGGTGGGGGAAGATTAGCGATTTGCTTTTGTAATTCTACCAAAGGCAAACGTTCCCTCATCTGATCGACTTCGGTTTCTTTATGCCAAACAATTTCTTCTAAAATGTTTTTTGGTGCAGCATCAGGAGCTACTATTTGATAGCGTAACTCTTGAACTGCAACTGAGGGATTTGGGGGACGACGACGAATTTCCATTTTTGGGGACTGGGGACTAGGGACTGGGGACTGGGGATTGGGGAGGTGGGGAGGTGGGGAGGTGGGGAGGTGGGGAGGTGGGGAGGTGGGGAGGGAGGGAGGTGGGGAGAGTTGTTGATGTAAATTTAAGGAACTCTCCCCATCTCCCCATCCCCCCACCTCCCCATCTCTTCTCATTTCACTGCTTCGGCGGCGCGTTTGTATGCGTCGTCTAGGACTTCTGAGAGTGTGGGATGGGCGTGAACTAGGTATGCTAGGGTGTGGATTGATTGACGATTTGCGATCGCATTTGATGCTTCATGAATCAAGTCGGAAGCGTGCAAACCTATAATATGAACGCCTAAAATTTCCCCGTTATCTTTCCGATAAATCACTTTCGCAATCCCGTCTGCTTCTCCTTCGGCAACTGCTTTAGAATTACCTTTAAAATAACTCCTGACGCTGGCAACTTCAAAACCTTCTTTACTTCCTAATTCTTTCGCTGCTGTTTCTGTCATTCCCACAAAACTAATTTCTGGGTGAGTAAATGCAGCTGCGGGAATGCTGTGATAATCTACTGTTTTGTGTCTGCCACAAATATTTTCTACTGCGGCAATTCCTTGGGCAGAAGCGGTATGAGCCAACATCATTTTACCAGTAGCATCTCCGATCGCCCAAAGATGCGGCACAACTTCCCCACCAGAAAGTACAGCCATTCTATCATCAACAGGAATATAACCTCGACGGTCTAATTCTGCGCCGACACTTTCTAAACCTAAGTTTTGGGTAAAGGGTATTCTTCCTGTGGCGACTAAACAAGCGTCAACTTCCAAAATTTCGACAGTTTCTTTAGTTTTAGCATCTGCTAATTCGATAATTACTGGCGAACCTGGGGTAACTTTTTTCGCCAACATCCCGACTTTAGTTTCAATATCTCTGGGAGTAATCAGAATTCTTTCAGCTATTTTAGCAATGTCGCGATCGAATCCTGGCATTAATTCCGGTAACGCTTCAATTAAGGTAATTTCCGATCCCAATGCCGAATAAATATCCGAAAATTCTAACCCAATGTAACCACTGCCAACGATTGCCACCCATTGCGGTAGCCAATCTAATTTAATTCCATCATCGCTGGTAAAAACTGTCTTACCATCAACTTCGATTCCGGGAGGTACCCAAGGGATTGAACCAGAAGCAATAATAATATTTTCGGCAGTAATAATTTTTTCCTGTCCATCGCTGGTAGAGATGGATAATTTTTGTGGGCCTGCCAACTTTGCCCAGCCTACAATTGTATCTACGCCGATGCGTTTCAAGCTGTTGGTTAAATCACCGCGCAGCTTAGAGACAATGTTAACCGCATGATTTGCGATCGCTTCTCGGTCAAATTCTACATTACCCACTTGAATTCCCAACGTTTTCAAATGGTGGGCATTGCGTAACTCGCGCACTTTACCCGATGCTGCCAATAACGCTTTTGATGGGATACAACCACGATTAACACAGGTTCCACCCATATCGCCAGCTTCGACGATCGCAGTTTTCAAGCCACAGCTTACCGCATGAAGGGCAGCACCATGTCCACCCACGCCAGCACCAACGATGGCTAAATCATAATCAAATCCCTGACTCACCTGAACCTCTCCAGTTGCTCACTGCCCTTATCAATTCTTAACTAGACCGGGTAATTTAGACAACATTTTTTTCATTCAGCAATCATCATGGCACAATTGGGCATATTTAGTTTAAGGCAGAAGAGGGGACTGGGGAGATGGGGACTGGGTTCGATTAGGGGAGATGGGGGGATGGGGGGATGGAAAGGATGATTTAACTACCTCTTACACTCTCCCTACCTCCCCACCTTCTTACCTCCCTACCCTGTCAAATTTTAGGAGTTAATTATGGAGAACGAGAAGCGAAAAATGCGTCAAGAGGCTGCGGCAGCATTTATGGCATCCCTTGAGGACTTTGAGAGTATGTTGACTCAGACAGAAGAAAAACCTACTTCTGTTTCTCCGAAAGGAAAGCCTCCGAGCAAAAAGAAAGAGGAGGATATTTTTGAGGAGGCGTTGGCTGACATTGATGCTTTTATCGAAAAGCGATCGCACCCCGAATCATAAGTTTTTCTGATAACGTTGGCGTTGCGCTTCGTACAAAATTAAAGCAGCTGCGATCGCCACATTTAAAGATTCCACCCCTGGACTAAGGGGTATTTTCACTTGTTTATCTGCCAAAGCTTCTAAATCCGCAGATAATCCTGCGCCTTCGTTGCCCATCAAAATTAAGCTAGGTTTTTCAAAGTCTGTTTCCCAGTAAGTTAATTTCGCTTCCGGTAAGGTTGCTACTACTTGCATTCCTTGTTTTTGACATTCGCCAACTACAGCTTTTAAATCTGTTGTTACTGCCATTGGTAAGCGAAACCATTGTCCGGCTGAGGCTCTTAATACCTTGGGATGGTCTAAGTCTACACTATCAGCACTCAACCACAAACCAGAAACTCCTGCTGCTGCTGCTGTACGAATCATTGTACCCAAATTGCCGGGGTCTTGAATCGTCTCCAAGGCTAATATTGACCCAGTGTAAGGAACTTGGGTGCGGAAGGTGGCTGCACGGGCTGCTGTGGCTACTACACCATCTGGTTGAACGGTGGTTGCGATCGCCTTAATCACTTCTGAACTAACTAATTCCAATCGTTCACACCGTTCTGAAGCTTGTTGCCAAAGTTCCGGGTATTTCTCCTGCCATTGAGGAGTACAACAAACCGTGACTAAGGGATAATCAACTGCGATCGCTTCTGTTAATAGATGAGTTCCTTCCAACAAACAAAGCTGCTGTTCTTGCCGATCCTTGGCTTGATGCAGCTTGCGAATTTGCTTTACCAGTGGATTTTGCAGACTGGTCAACATAGTAATCCTAGATTTTAGATTTTAGATTTTGGATTTTACAGTCAATCTAAAATCCAAAATCGCCAATCGAAAATTCAAATGCGGAACCCGGGACTTGAACCCGGAAGGCTTGCACCACATGAACCTGAATCATGCGCGTCTACCAATTCCGCCAGTTCCGCTTCTTTTTTATTAATTTAGCACACAATCTACTATCATGCAGTAAGTTGTTTGATTTGTCAATAGGGGACTGGGGACTGGGGACTGGGGTAGGGGCAATTCATGAATTGCCCCTACCCCAGTCCCTAATCCCCAGTCCCCCATTCATGTTATAAAAAAAACATCTCGATTATGGACATTTTGAAACTTTCCTGTAGAATCAAACCAAAAATATATTACGAAGCACAAAATGTGAAGT
>NZ_JBHFNQ010000228.1:0-17249 GCF_041929345.1 Floridaenema aerugineum BLCC-F46 | reverse complement strand
TGGCTTTGTATTTACGCAACCCATAAAGGCGAGAACTAAAGCAATGGATTATAGACAGAAGATCCTGAGTCAATTCTTCTTGCGGGGAAAGGGTTTCGGCGTTAGCTACAATTATTGAGCCTCCACCCCATTGCACCAACTCTACACCACAGTTAAGCAGTTTAAACCACTTTCCCTACTCCTTGTTAAAAAAATGCCCAAAAAAGCTAAGATAGAAAATGCTGTCTTAATCGTTCTACAAGGAACAAAAGTTTTTCATGGCTAAAAAGAGCATGATTGAGCGCGAGAAAAAGCGCCACAAGTTAGTGGAAAAGTACGCCGAAAAGCGGGAAGAGTTACTAGATCAGTTTGCTAGTGCGACTACTCAACAAGAAAAGTTTGCCATTCACCGTCAAATTCAACAATTACCTCGAAATAGCTGTCGTACTCGGTTGCGGAATCGTTGCTGGGTGACTGGTCGCCCTAGAGGATATTACCGTGATTTTGGTTTGTCTCGCCACGTACTCCGGGAATGGGCTCACCAAGGTTTACTACCTGGGGTTGTTAAGTCTAGCTGGTAGAAGTGAAAAGTGATGAGTTGTGAGTGATGAGCTAATAGTGAATTAAAAACTTAAAACTCAAAACTCAAAACTCAAAACTATCACGATCATTGTCCACAACAGCGATCGATCCCTAAACTATCTAAAAGGATGTCGCTCACAGCGTTGGCGATCGCAAATTCACTATAAAAACTTTGGGAAAAGTCAAACGCCTGCATCTCGGTGACAATGGCAATTACCAGAGATCCTAAGTCATTTTCCCCTTCCATACGTTGTCGCGCATAAATTTGCGCGGCGCGATTGGCAATTTGCTGATTGACTGCTTCTGGGATAAATTCTCGATCGAGCCATCTGTGCAAATTCGTGCGTAACCACTCTGCCTCTTGTTGAGGGTTTTGTGCGGATGGTAGTGTAATCGGTGGAATTGGTTGAGCCATTTTCGCTCGGAAATAGTGTGGGAGGGTGAGAACCTTACCTTTCTCAGGAGGGGATAAACCGTTGCCAACTGTAGCTGAATTCCGTGCTACAACTGGATAGCAGCATTTTGACAAATACTATCACAGTCTTGACCTAAAACCAAAGCATCAACAAATAACACTGGATACCTCTACTATATGATAGCCATCTTTGTTAGTAGAATTAGATAACCACTGTTTTAAAGTGTCTAGGTCATAAAATCCTTTGCCAGGACGAGGGAAAAGCAATATAATTTAAGTTGGCTACAAATTATTGATACGGTAAGAGGAAGATTGATTTCTCATAAATTGTTAGGTTTTGATATCAGATCAATTTAGAAATTAAAAACGGATAAAGTCCTAACTAGCAACTTGAGTGACTAACTAATCCATGCAAGTGGAAATTAGAGGAATTATAGAGGGGTACGCCCAAGGTTACTTTTTAATGGCAGAGGAAACAGGTATTTTAAACTGGTACTCTAGCCAGAAACGTGCGTTGATCCCGCTTGACGATCGCTTTCGTTACCCCAAATCTCTACGTCGGACGATCAATCAAGAACGGTTTCAAGTTGCCATAAATCGAGATTTTCCTGCTGTAGTGGAAGGTTGTGCCAACCGAGAAACTACTTGGATTTCTCCTGAATTAAAGCAGATATATAAAGCACTTTACCACGCTGGTTGGGCTTATAGCTTTGAAACTTGGCAAGGGGATCAATTAGCTGGAGGAATTTTAGGAATTGTCATTGGTGGCGCTTTTATTGGCGAGTCAATGTTTTACCGAATTCCTGAAGGCTCAAAGGTGGCAATGGTAAAATTAGTGGAACATTTGCGATCGCGTCAATTTGTGTTTTTTGATGCTCAAATGAATAACCCCCACTTAGAACGTTTTGGCGCATTCATAGTTACAGATAAGGAGTATCAAAGCTTACTTAGAAAAGCCCTCAAATATCGGGGATCTTTCATTTAATCTCCTAGATCCCCGACTTCTTCAAGGAGTCGGGGATCTAGTTTCTGTTACTAAAGTCAAACTCACCCATTCCCCTTTTTCATTATAGGTACGAATTAATCTTTGTCTTTCGTTAGGAGAATGTAACCAACCCACTTCTAAAAAAAAGCTTTGTCCAAATTTAATTTTAGTTGGGCAAGTAGCAGAAGCACCATTAGGTAATAATAAAACTTGTACTTTTTGGGTGCCTTGTTCAAAATAGAGAATTGAACCTTCAACCCTAGCGACTGACTCAATAGTGCGATTAGCAAAATTTAGCTGTTGAACTAATTCCCCCGATTGATTACAATTGATTTTTAACCTAGTGGGATAGGTATCAGGCGATCGCCAATCAGGATATATTGTTACTGCTTCACCTACCCATTCTCCCCACAATTGTTCCACTGTTAAATCAGGAATTTCTTGAGGTTGAGTACCAGCTAAAATTTCCCGAATTAAGGTAATTTCTTCTAACTCACTATTCTTATTAAACAATTGTACTAAGCGCAAACGCCTTTCCCGTTCCTCATCTATCAATCCCAACTCCGCCCCAAACTCGGAAAAAGGGGCGATTTGTATTGAGCCAAAAGAAAAAGCCCCATTTTCAAAAAATAGAACCCCTCGCCCCAAAGAACTGTATTCTAAAACCTTTTCTGATACATCTCCAGTAGGTGAAAATCGCCGAATTTTTTGGCGAATAGTTTGATTATTATTTAACCCTTCCAAAGAAACTACCGTAGGAGTATCCCCTACTAATTCCCCACTTGGCGAAACTCGAGTAAAAGAACCTCGCCATTCTCCCAAATTTCTTAATAAACATTCCCACTGAGACTTCATTTTGTTTAACAAAATATAGGTCTATTATAAATTATTATTTTTTATATCATATTAAGTAACTTTTGGCTAGAGTAATAAGTAATATCTTTTATGATTGTTTGCTTTCCAGTAAAACTTTAAAAAAAATCTACTAATTTTTGTAATTAAAGTATTGGCAAAATCAGGTATAGTTTGAGTAAAATATTAATTGAATTTAGTCTGAGTTGGGTGGGCGATATACCTAACGGTAGGCTGTGCGATCGCTCAATTTTACCTCGCTAAAGTTAGAAGAAAGCATCTATTACAGGGTTAATATTTTACCTGGGTCGGAGCGAGCAAATACAACAGAATAACACTTGTGCTTTTATTTACACTACAACTCAATTAAACCCAGAAAACATCTATTGGTTAAAGTAATTTAATCAGTAAAAGAATGTAGCAAAATTAGCTTGCTATAAAGAAAGGTAGAGTTAAACTTATGACCAAAACACCCAGAGTTCTGGCGCTGTAAGCTCCCATACATAAAGTTAAAGAAAAGTGCATCAGTCATCGATCTGAAAACAATTAAACCAACACAAAAAAACGATCGTTGTGGAAATAAATGGGAATAATGACTCTTTTTAGACCTAAATCGTTAGATTATATGGATTAGGTAGTGAGGAGATATAGACAATGGCGACTATCATCGGTACCCCAGGTAACGACTTTCTAGTAGGCACAAAAGATGCCGACCTGATAATTGGGTTAGCAGGTAATGACACCGAACTAGGATTAGAAGCAGGAGACTCCCTCTATGGCAGTGAGGGTCAAGATTTCATCTTTGGTGGGTTAGGCAACGATTTAATTTACGGCAACCAAAACAACGATGTATTAAACGGCAACGAAGAAAACGACTCTGTATATGGTGGTACAGGCAATGACCAAGTTCGAGGAGGTAAAGGCAACGACCTATTGTATGGAGACTTAGGAAATGATACTGTTTCCGGGGACTTAGATAATGACACAATCTTTGGTGGGTCAGGATTTGATTTCCTAGATGGCAACCCAGGAAATGATGTCATCTATGGCAACGAGGATGCAGATACCATCTTTGGTAGTGAAGACAACGACTTAATATATGGTGGTCAAGGTAATGACCTATTAGTTGGCGACCCCGGGCTGGACAGTATTATTGGTAACTTGGGGAACGACACCCTCTATGGTGGTGAGGACGATGACTTCATCAACGGTAACGAGGGAGATGATTTCCTGAGTGGGAATGACGGCAACGATACCGTTTTTGGTGGTCAAGGTAATGACAGCATTTTTGGTGGCAAAGACAACGACTTCCTCTCTGGTGACAAAGGCAAAGACACCATCTTTGGTAACTTAGGTCGGGACAGCATTTTTGGTGGTGAAGATGCCGACTTACTCTACGGTAATCAAGACAAAGACACCATTTTTGGTGGTCAAGGCGATGACAGGATCTTAGGTGGCGAAGACGACGACTTACTCTACGGTGACAAAGGCAACGATACAGTCTTTGGTAACTTAGGCGATGATAGTTTGTTTGGTGGCGCAGGGGAAGATCTTCTTAATGGTAATGAAGGCAACGATACTCTCAATGGTAATGAGGGCAATGATACCGTTTATGGTGGACAAGGTAATGACCAAGTAAGCGGAGGCAAGGGTAACGACTTACTATTTGGTGACAAAGGTTCAGACATTCTTTACGGTGACATCGGCGCAGATACCCTCACAGGGAATGGTGGCGATCCAGGGACTCAAGATATCTTTGTCATTGGTTTAACTGGTGATTCCACAAATAAAACCACAGGTGGTCTGACTATTGCAGATGCCGATGTGATTACTGACTGGGATCGCTGTATAGATAAAATTTTGCTCACAGAAGGGCTAAGTTTCGACGATATAGTTCTGACACAAGGAACTGGGGCAAATGCAGATAACACCATTGTTTCGATTTCCAATACCTTTAAAGGTGATGGTGCAGGTGAGTTTTTAGCCATCATCAAGAATGTCAACCTCAACAGTATTGACGGCACCTCGTTTATTGACAACACTGGTAAAATCGGCCCAGCCAGACCATTTATTGTACCTACTGATGGTACTGCGATCGAACCAATAACCACACCTAACGGTGTTCTGCAAGACAACGGCGAATTGACAGTCTTTATCCCCTGTGCAGCTGATAGCGATCTACCAATTACCTACACCGTCACAACTGGTACTGGAGCAGCTACTCCAGATGTGGACTATGAAACTTTGAAAGGTGTAGTAACTATTCCTAAAGGTTCCAACAAAGCAACCATTTCCATTATTCCGAAGTCAGATACTGTAACCGAAACGCCAGAAACAGTTACAGTCACTTTAAATGCTAAAGGTACTGGCTTTGTATCAGGAACGCCTCAAAGTGCCACAGTCACAATATATGATGCTGTGCAAGTTGCAAATAAACCCCTGGTTTTTGTCACTGCCCCCGATCCCACTGCTTTTGAGAATGGTACCAAAGCAGGTACATTTCAGTTCTCACGCGCCGGAGGTGACAATACCCAAGAATTAAAAATCAAGTACACCGTAACAGGTACAGCTACTCCTGGTGTTGATTACAATTCAACTTTGAGTGATACAATCACCATTCCCGCAGGACAAAGCGTCTCTGGTTTAATTACAGTTACTCCTGTAGATGATGCAATTCCTGAACCAACAGAGACAATTGTTGTATCAATAGCCCAAGACGCTAATTATTTTGTAGGCTCGCAAAGTAGTGCCTCTGTAAGTATTGTAGACAATGATCCACTAGATACTCCAGCTGGTGTTACTCAGCCAGTCCGTCGATTCGACCAGAACAGAACCTTTGAAGGTGCTTTCAACACTATTACAGAGGCGGTGAATGGTGCTACCGAGAATGACATCATTGTGGTACAACCTGGAACTTACAATGAAACAGGCACAGTTGTGATTAACCAATCCCTGACAATACGGGGGCCAAACGCAGGTTTAAGTCCTACTACTGGTTTAACCGCTAACCCAGCTATTGTGAGCGCTCCCACTGGAAGTCCAGTTTTTACCATTAACCCCGGTAAGAATGTCACAATTGAAGGGTTAAGAATTGAAATGAAGGGCGACAATGCCATTCGTTATCAAAGCAGTGTTGCCAATAACAATATCATCATTCAGCAAAATGAGTTCACAGGAGCAGGACCTGCTACGGGTGGCGTGGTCTTCTTGGACTTTTTAAATGCAGCTGGTTCCTCAGCCAGAGTCATAGACAACTTAATCCGCGATGTTACTACTTCTGGTGGCAGCCTCACCAGTGGTGTTCAAGCATTTAGGGTTGGTACTGCTACTATTACGAATAACTTGGTTGCTAACCTCACAGGGCCAGGAATTATTGCTGATACTCCCAATGCGGGAAGTAAAATAATCTCCAATAGAGTTACTAATACTAACCAGCAGGGTATTCAATTGGCTGGTGGTAGTGCAACGATCGCCAACAATGACATCACCAATACCAATCTCAACAACACTATAGATAGAGGCGGTATCCGGTTAAGGGCTTCTGGTTTTGGCGGTACAGCAATCCAAACAGCAGATGTATTCGGTAATATCATCACCAAATCGTTTAACGGTATAGCGATCGAAAACGGAACCAACATTACTGGTACGATTACGATCAATAGAAACAACTTTATCGCTAATCAGAATGCTGGTTTATATCATGGTGGTACTGGGACGATCGATGCCAAAAATAACTGGTGGGATAACCCTTCCGGGCCAGTTGTCGGAGGTACAGGGCCAAGTGCTATTTCCGGGCCTGGTGCTGGTAGTGTCCTCTTTGAGCCATTCTCTAGCGCTCCCTTCTAAGCTGGGAATGGCTTGATAAAATGAAGGAAAGTCACTCTGTGAATTTAGTCCTACTCGCCGTAAGCTTCCATGACATCTGAGGTTTTAGTCGAAAAGAAAAAGTTAGATAAACCGCCTTTGGAAATTCATACTTTGGGCGATCGCGTTTTGCGCCAACCTGCAAAGCGCATCTCCAAAGTAGATGCCGAAATTCGTCAACTAGTGCGGGAAATGCTGCAAACTATGTATAGTGCTGAGGGCATCGGTTTGGCAGCACCCCAAGTAGCCGTTAATAAGCAACTGATCGTGATTGACTGTGAGCCTGATAATCCCGCTAATCAGCCTTTGGTGTTGATTAATCCCACGATCAAAGCTGCTAGTCGGGAAATTTGTGTAGCTCAGGAAGGTTGTTTGAGCATTCCTAAAGTATATTTAGATGTGAAACGACCAGAAGCGATCGAAGTTACTTTCAAAGACGAATATGGTCGTCCGCGCACAATCTCAGCTAATGGCTTATTAGCACGCGCTATTCAACATGAAATGGATCATTTGAATGGCGTTTTGTTTGTAGACCGTGTAGAAAATGGTTTAGCTTTAAACCAAGAACTGAAAAAATACGGCTTTTCCACTCAAGCTGTTAAGCCAATAGGATAAGGAGAAATAATTGTGGGTACAATGACTCCCAAAAGTGGTTTGTTTTTGATGGCTTCTTGTGTATCTGCGATCGCCGCTGTAGGCTCCATCTTTGAGCTATCGTCAGGAAATCCAGATCTAGGCAACCTGACTACTGGAATTATTCTCGCCATTAGTTTGCCACTGGGAGGATTATTCTTCTTCGCTGCTGTTCGTAGTGCCCAAGCTAATCAATAATAACTCAATCAGATTAATAGGAGTGCCGGAGAGAGTTTGACTCTACATTCTCTCCTCACTCCTAATTTTTCTGAATTTTATTAAGTAGTGACTTGAGTATTTGACAGCTATTTTGACAGCAACAAACTCTCAATTTTAGCAATCTATAAATAAAAGGTAAGGAGCAAACTTTCACTACTTAGTTAAGGCTGACAAAAGTAAATAGCTAAAGCTTTCGATTTAATTATTCCCGATCTAATTCTGCTAAAGCATAACGAGCGATCGCTAATCCTAAGCGTGCTTGTTCCATATCCGATAACTCAGAAAAAGGTAATTCCCTCACCGTCGCCAGCATTGAATCAATAGCTGCTGTTTCAGTTCCCCGCATGGCAAAAGCTAAAGGACGAGAAAATAAATATAAATCTCCCTCATGCCAGTTAGGTAACAATTCTTGCACGCAACGTACCAACCGATCTGCCAAATTAATTTGATTATAAACCCGGTCTTCTCCAAACTTCAACCCATAAGCCTTATGAGAAATAGCTTCTAACCAAGCACTTGGTACACGAGTGGCAAACTTTTGCCGCAAAAGAGAAAAAATATCTTCTGCTGCTATCCTGGGAACATCTATAGCCCAAATTCCGTCAAGTTGATTAAAGAAAGTTTGCGCCTTTTGTTCTACTTCTTCTATCCAATCATCTAAATGGAATGTCTTTTCTAACTGAGCAAAATAAGCATCTGAATCTCTTTGGGTGGGATTCCAATAATAAACAGACTCTTCTTCATCTTGCAGCAACACCTGCAATAACTCTTGTTCAGCTTGCGAATGGAAAGAAGGGAAACATCCTGAACTCCTAATTTGACTGGTCATGATTTTAGCTCCTGAGTCTTATTTTTAACTAACGCTGTCCGTAGTTAGACTACATCAGCACTCCCACCAGTTCCGTAACTTTCTACTTTTTCACAATCTAACCCGAATTTGATTTTGGGAGTAGCTGAAGATAAGATTTCCGCCCATGTTTTCCTTAAAGAATCATCCCACAAGTAGAAGAGGTAAAGCATTAATAATACACCGAATCTTTTCGGTGGACTAACTTATTCCGGTTCCCAATTCTAATTGCCAATCACGAACTCCCAACTCTGACCTTTGGAACTGCCAAATTTTAGTTCCATTCCTGATTGGAGAGAAACTTGCTCATGATGGACTTTATGTACACCATCAGGGCCAGAAACTAGAGTACCAAACCGGGAGAAATCCCGCAAAAAGTAATTTACTCCACCACCATTAGCATTTAAACTAGTACATCGGCAGATAATTTCTGCGTGAGTTTGGGAAACCCACTTTTCCAAAATTACCAAGTCATTTTTCTGAGCGCGTCCAATGCGGAGTAAGCCGCTGTTGATATTGTATACATTGGCTGTAAAACCCACTGGACGGAGATAAGCTTTTAAATGAGGACGACCGACAGAAGTGGGCGAATCTGGAGGTAATTCGGTAATATCGGGGATGACTTCTAGTAGTTGACCATCAAATTCTGGATGGATGTACAACACAGGCAAAGTCCAAGCTGGCTGATTAAACTTATAAAGAGTTAATAGCTGCTGTCTAGCAATAGCTACTGCTTGGTCGATTGGTTTTCTTTCTGCTAAAGCACGGGCAAGTGCTTCAATAAAACTAATAGCTTCTTGGTCTGCGATCGCATCTCGCATCGCCAGCACAGCGGGTACACCATGATGAATCAACACCTCAGCTAAACTACTGCGCCCAATTGCTTGATAATTAATTCTAGCTGATTGCGCCCCCCAACAAGAATTAAACACCGCTAAGGTGACTTTGCATCTAGTTAACACCTGCGCCAGTTCCGTACCGTTCATTGTCACACCGGGACGCAGATACAACAAACCACCATTTGGTGCGGCTGCGCCATGTCCGGCATAAAACAGCACATTATACATTCCGTTTTCCAAGGTGGAAATTAACTCAGCAGCAGTAGGCACGATCAGCGTGTCTACCTGACAAGGAACAAAGGTTCCCACAGCCTTAGTATTATTCAGGACGCTATCTTCTAAAACTGATGCCAGTAACTTAGCTTCCTGTTCCAACTTTAAACTGCCACCATTGGAATTTTGCCCAGTAGATTCTTCTCCTAAAACTAAAAGAATATTTAAAGTTTGCTCAGTTCTTAGCGGGGGTAAAGGTGCAACATCGCTGCTAGTACGACTGAATAATAACTGTTGACTTAAAGAAATTGCCTGCTTGCCAACTTGGGGTTGCATAATTTCCCAAGGCATGAGGATTAAATCTGGATCGCGAACTTCTAAACGTAAGCGCAGCGGTTGAGTTGGCCCAATACCAATAGCGATTCCCTGACTACGTTCCAAACAGTTTTGAATTGGCCCATCAAACAACCATTTCCACAGGTCAATTCCCAGCTGTTGCATCAGATGTCCGCTGTAGGTAGCACCTGATTTACCGGAATTAGCTGGTGATACTACTACAGTAGGGGCGATCGCTCTCTGGTGCGCGGGAATTTTAGAAGGCTGGACACAGCTAAAAGGGGAGAACATATCCTGCCAAATCATCCAGGTTTCTGCTAAGGATTCCGGCAAAATGCAGTCATGATGGACGTGCCCACCCGGATAGGGTGCATTCCAAACCCAAACGGCGAAGTGATCTGCCTTACCAGGTACTTGATGCAGTCGGTCAATAGAGATGTTGAGGCAAAGGCTTTTAGTTGGCAACATTCAGAACTCTTGAATATTTGACCTATTTGGAAGCGATTGAAAGCTTTCAATTATCAGTTTATCGATTCTTTAACTATTTCTGATGCTATTGGGGTGACAAAAGTTTGGTTTTGCTAATCTCGAGCGGAAGAATAACACCCGGACGATGCTGGCGATTCGGAAGGAGAATATTCTTGAATATATGGTTGACTCTCACTTTCTTTAATCCAACCTCGTTCTCCGGGTTTAATTACCCGAAATGTCGAGGGAACTGCTTGAGGAGGTTGTTGTTTGGGATTATTACTTTTTGGTTCTAGGGGGGTGGAGCAAACTTTTACTAACAGCCAGCGTTCTTGCTGCCTTTCGTCTTTGCGTTCAATCTCTAAAATACTACCATCAGGAATGCTGCCTATTATTGATTGATTTTGGGGAGGTTGGGAACTTTGACGTAGCAATAGGGTTTTCTGATTTTGGTTGGTTGGAGATGGGGGAATTGTAACTTGGATCAAAGTTCCTGGACTCAAAGAAGCAGCAGGTTTTGGGTTATTGGTTGGGGTAGGAGTAATGGTTGGAGTTGGTTGTTGTTGCTGTTTAATTTTACTTACAAAGCTATCTACTCGATAACCTATTGCTGGAACCCAAAGGTAAGCTAGTAATCCACCTAAACCTAATAAAAAAGTGACTCCGGCTAAAAGTGGGAATAAGCTAGGTGGGTTATTTTTGACTACTAATAAACGGGTTTTAAGTTGTGAGAATTGATTACTTTCAGGTAGTTTTCCCAAAGGGGAATTAACTGCTATTCCCTGTTCTGTGTTCGCTTTTTGCTGTGTTTGCTGTGGCGAATTTTGTTTCACTTGGTAGTAAACTAAACCGACGGTAACATTATCATGACCGTTTTGAGTATTAGCAATTTGAATTAGTTTAGCGGCGGCTGTGGATAAATTGACTTTCTTTTCCAAGACGGGGAGAATTTCTTTATCCCAATTTTGTTCTACGCGATCGTTATCGCTAAGTCCATCTGAGCAAAGCAGAAAAATACAATCTTCATCAAGAATAAAACGTTGCACTGTGGGACGGAGATGATTAGAAGAACTCATCCCCAATGCTTGAATTAAAGCTCCTGTTCCTGCTTGTTGTAAACTTTCCCGATATAGTGAGTAACCTAAGCGCACTTCTCGTGATGCGATGTCATCATCTAAGGTAACTTGATGGCAACCTGTGCGGGTAATCCAGTAAGCGCGACTATCGCCAATATGGGTAATATAAACTTCAGATGCGTAACCTTTTGCCATGACTATAGTCGTTCCCATTCTTTGCCTTTCGGAACGTCCTTCGTTATCATTACGTTGACTAATGCGATCGTTAGCTTCTAAGACCGAATTTTCTAATTGTCTTACTAACTCAAAGTGATTACTATCTAAGCGTTGGGGAAACTTATCTAACCACTGTTGTACAGTTTCAATTGCTAACTGAGAAGCCACATTTCCCCCATCATGTCCCCCAATCCCATCACATACAATTACTGTAGGGGATAGACTGTGACTATTTTCCCCCTGTTTTACCCCCGGCGACGATGGGGGAGGATAACAAGCATCTTCGTTACGTTGTCTGGTCGGCCCGGTATCTGTTACGGTAATAGTTTGATAAGAGCAGGTTTGCGATCGACCCACTACCTGTAAAATTTTGTCTAATTCTCCAATCAACTCCTCACTACTCACCAAGTCTTCGGCGATCATTTGTTGACAGAGTTGTTGCAGAAATTCCTCAATTTCTGGTTTTGCTTTGGGTACTAATTGCCACCAAAACTGTCCCAATTGCCTTAAAGTAGGTTCTTGTGCAGGCGAATTCTGTAATTCTAACAACCGCACCACTTGACCTTCTACCCGCAATAGCTCCGAATTTAATAAACTAGCAGCTACCCCTTCACTCGACAAAGGTTGCCACAAATGAGCAATCTGCCACAACCAATTTAACTGACGCATTGGCGTAACATCTTGCCAAACTTTAGTTAATTCTGGTAATAAAACTAAAACAGGTGACTTGGACAGCTTCTGATTGGGAATCACCTGAATGGGAGCTTCTTCTAATAACCAAATATCTTTATACTTACCTTTCTTATTTGGTGGTAGTTTTCCATACACTTGAGGCAGGTGCAGCTGATAGGGAAATAATCGCAGATAAGGTAATATCCAATCAGCAATATCTTCTGTATAAGGCAAAGGTATCCCAGGTTGAGTATCTAAGACAATTCGTTCCTCTTTAAGCAAAAAACGTTCCCCGATCGACTTTCCGGGTTTTAGGGCCTCTACTCCTTTTCCCACTACCCATAAATAACGCTTTGCTAAATGTGTGCGACATTGCTGGCAAAATCTGTGAGTCTCTGGGTTGGGAGCCTGACAGTTTAAATTAGAGCAAATAATTTGTGCAGTATCTCCCATATCATTTTCTCATACCGATCGCCATTGGAACAAAAGAACGGATCATGACTCATTTTAGCGCTTGAGTCTGAATCAGTTAATCTCATTTTGGTCTGATGTTGGTGTTCGATACTGTTCCAGAATGCCACTTTCTCTGATTAATTGCGGCCAAACTAGTAAAAAGAAACCCATCCAAGCCAATATTGGCAGAGATATCACTACGGTTAGCCAAACCGATCGCCAAATGAACCAACTACCACTAATTAATATAATACCCGTCAGTAGAATTGACCAAGGCTGACACCACCAAGGTTTGTAGTTCCAGGGATTGATAGATTTTTGTCCTCTCATGGGATTAAATATTTTTAATTTTCGATTCTATCATTTCAGGTAGGGGTTTCACCCCGCTTTTGTTTTCCCCATTGTTGGTTTAGATTGAAAGAGAATTCTTCTTTTTCCAAACATAAGCTGTCAGTATTGTAGCTAAAGGTATTTTTTATTTAAATTTATCTTTAGTCTCACTGTTGAAGCTCATCTTAAACATCAGGGTGTTATCTATGTGGGAAAACTTATTGCATCATCCGCCAAGAGAAAAGATTGCGCCAATTCATACTTCTCCCATTAGTGAAATTCAAGAAACACTTAACGATCTGAAAACTTCTCGCGAATATTTAGCCCGATTAATGAACTTAGAAACTTGGGCTATAGTTGCTACTATGGATGACTTGTTTCCGGGATTTTGGCATCGCTTTATGAGCAATCGTCAGTTAGCTTTAAAAAGTTTAATCCAACAACAGAAAGATTTGCCGAAAAATAGCTAACTTAATCTTAAAAAATTGGCAAATTGGTAAGGGGTAAAGTGCAGGTTAATTCCTTTACCCTTGCCCCTTTTTAATTTAAGCTGGTTTTAATTCGCCCTGGGAATCCACTCTGGGTAAACCCATGCTGTAGTTGACTACACGGCTGTTGAGATTATAACTAACCTCACCTTTTTGTAACATGGCGCGAACCAAATGTTCTAAATCAGAACCAATGCGTCGGAGATTATATTCAGTTAAATCTTCGCCGTTATAAGCTTCAACTAGTTCATCAAATTTGCGATAAACTTTTTGCAGGGATTCTTCGTTCCAATTTAATTCGTTATCTGGATCGATATCCAAAGTTAATACATTTTCACTAGGAACCAATTCGTTGTTTTCAACTTCAGCAGTAAAGATGCGGATATGGCGGGTTGTAGATTTGAGTAGCATAGTCAGGATAGTTCTGATGCCAGGAGTTGTTTTGTCAAATTTTATTGTAAAGCCTTGTTAAGCGATTTGAAATTTTAGCGGCTAAGGAAACAGGAAACAGGAAACAGAGAAGGAATATTCCGTGTTACCATGTCCGGGCGCTAGTGGGTAACAATCAAGTTTTACTAGAAATCATGCCTGTTTTTCTAGCGTAGGCGAAGATGCCGCCTGCATCAATTACGGGGCCGACTTCTCC
The DNA here is from genome assembly GCF_041929345.1 of Floridaenema aerugineum BLCC-F46. Classification (NCBI taxonomy): domain Bacteria; kingdom Bacillati; phylum Cyanobacteriota; class Cyanophyceae; order Aerosakkonematales; family Aerosakkonemataceae; genus Floridanema; species Floridanema aerugineum. Next base: position 3,136 of record NZ_JBHFNQ010000228.1, on the reverse strand, counting down.
TAGTGATTTGAGGTCGAAAGTTTTTCCTAGTGTATGATTGATTAATTGATTGTTGCCAAAGTCAATGGTGACCTCTTGACCAGTGGTGAAGGAATCGCATAAACGTTCTGTAGATTCCCAGGGGTAGAGTTCTCCGGTAGCGGAACAGTTGCGGAAAAAGATGCGGGCGTAGGATTGGGCGACGACAGCTTGTACGCCGGATGCGCCTAGTGCGATCGGAGCGTGTTCCCGTGAAGAGCCACAACCGAAGTTTTCTCCAGCAATTATAATTGGGTATTGGGTTTTCATTTCCCCAGTGGGGATGAATTTGCCGTAGCGATCGGGTAATCCGATCATCGCATAACTACCGAGCTTTTCATATTCATCCGGCTTCGAGGGGACTAAGGTCAGATATTCAGCGGGAATGATTTGATCGGTATCAATGTTGTCATCTACAACAAAAATAAGTCCCCGGATTACTTTGTCCATGATTAAATTTTCTAATTTTAAGACTAACAACTGTTTGGGTTTACTCAGCAGAGGATGATCGTAAATTATTTTTACCATCAACCTGTAAGGAACATCCAATAATTGTACAGTGAATTCACTGATTGAACAGGTACTAAAAGCTGACTATAAGATCGGCAGATATGACTTGGGGGGGAACCACCCGAAAAAAGGTTTACAAATTGTGAGTTTCTGGAAATTACAGGGCATTCTAGGTAATAGAATATGATTTGCAGGGGATGGGGATACTCATCCATATTAAATGGAAGTAATCAGAGGAACTCCTAAATCATTATTAAATGTCTGAGCCAGCGTCGGGAAAAAAGTAAAGCTTAAAAAAGTCTGTTGTGCTTGATAAATCAAGCACTCAGACAACTCGGAACGCTGTGGGTACCAGAAAACCCATGACAGACTAGAGATAGTTAACGATCGTATTCAACTAAACGATGCGAGATTTTAGTAAAAACAGCCATGAAAGCAAGTACAAACCGTCCATTATCTCCACCAGCGGCTTTAATTCTCAAGTTGATTGGACTAATCTGTATAGTGTCTTTTTTAGTAGACTCATTCACACTACTAATTCCCTTCAATCCTACCGATCGCGGATGGCAAATCAACCTGACAACCCAGCTAGTAGAAAGGGGAATAATCCCTTTAGTGGGGATGGCATTCCTGTTTGCTGGCGTTTGGATTGATAGTGTAGCTGACGCATCTGGGAAAGGTAGCCCAGTTTGGCAAATTGTCAAATTAGTAGCATTGGTACTTTCAGGAATTTTAGGGTTACTTTACTTGCTAATTGCGCCTTTGCACGTCAACAATGTACGGCTTCAGAGTAACACAGCGATCGAGCGAGTAGCCGAACAAGCCAAACAAGCAGAAACTCAATTAAATAGTGATGCTTTTAAAACCCAAGTAGAACAGCGACGCACCCTAATTAGAAACCAAATTGGGGAATTACTCAAAGACGACCAAAAATTCAACCAAGCAGTAAACAACCAACAAGTACCCAAAGAAGTCAGAGATATACTTCAACAGTCCAAAGCAAATCCCCAAGTACTAGATGAGTTCTTAAATCAACAAGCGAAAAGCTTTAGTAACCAAACTCTGACCCAAATTCGGGAACGCCAACAACAATTAGAAAGTCAAGCTAAAACTGCGGCACTAAAATCTCAAGTTCAAATCGGGATCAGCAGTGTTTTATTAGCAGTAGGCTTTTTTATGACAGCGGGAACGGGATTAAGGGGTTTAGTGTCCCTACCATCAGCACCCCGGAAAAGTCAGCCACCAAAGCGCTAGAAAAAGACTTTGAGCAAATTATAGTCAGAGTCGATCGTCAGGGTACTCTAAGGCAAAGAGCGAAAATCGGCTAGCAACCCAAGTAGGGATAAGGTAAGAGAAATATTTGTTCCCTGTTCAGGAGTTCCCTTCTTTAACCAAAATGTCCCGCTTTCAACCCATAGCCAAAAAATCTTTATCTTTTCGCCTAATTGGAAGTTATACATGATCTCGATTTACATCCTGACCTATAACGAAGAAATTGATATCGCCGCTTGCATTGAGTCAGCAATGCTGTCTGACGATGTGATTGTAGTAGATTCATTGAGTAGCGATCGGACTGTAGAAATCGCCAATCGCTACCCAGTGCGAACATTTCTGCATAAATTTGAAAGTCACGGACAACAGCGCACCTGGATGCTGCAATCAATCCCCACCAAACACGACTGGGTATACATCCTAGAAGCTGATGAACGCATGACTCCCGAACTATTTCAGGAATGTCTCCAAGCAACACAAAGTCAGGAATACATCGGTTACTACGTAGCTGAACGAGTCATGTTCATGGGTAGCTGGATTCGCCGCAGCACCCAATATCCCCGTTACCAAATGCGTCTGTTCCGCAAAGACAAAGTTTGGTTCACTGATTATGGACACACAGAACGAGAAGTCTGCAACGGCGCAACCAGTTTTCTCAAAGAAACTTACCCGCATTACACCTGTAGTAAAGGATTAAGTCGCTGGATTGAAAAACATAACCGTTACTCCACAGACGAAGCAAAAGAAACTCTCCGTCAGCTACAACAAGGTAACGTTAACTGGCGAGATTTGTTTTTTGGGCAAAGCGAAGTAGAAAGAAGAAGGGCACTCAAAGATTTATCTCTGCGTTTACCATTTCGACCCTTAATCCGATTCATTTATATGTATTTTTTCCTGGGAGGGATACTCGATGGCAGGGCAGGATTTGCTTGGTGTACCCTACAAACTTTTTACGAATATCTCATTATGCTCAAAGTTTGGGAATTGAAGCATCTGCCTTTACCCAACTTTGAAGTAACTCACAACTTCCCTACTTCTGAATCCACCACTGAGGAAACAACTACCGACTCGGCTAAATTGAGTTCTTCTACTTAGAAGGGGACTGGGGGTTAGGGGGTAGGGGGTAGGGGGTAGGGAAGAACTCCCCTGTTCCCCTGCTTCTGCCTATAAACTAGATGCAGAAAAGTGTAATCACTGATAGTTCATAAAACCATAGACAAATATCTCAGGTCTTATTTTGTAGGTGTTACCCTAACTGGGTGAACTACTACACCCTCTATCCCATTGCTCGCAGAGCGTTTGGGACTGCTTGTAGTCTTTTACTCGTCCCCTTTAG
>NZ_JBHFNQ010000227.1:0-56431 GCF_041929345.1 Floridaenema aerugineum BLCC-F46 | reverse complement strand
AATGGTACTAGTGGTTGCTTAGAGTCCCGGGACATTTCACCCTGATAACTCAGGTCATTGATTCTTGAGGGTTAAAGTAAAATAATTGTTAACTATTTTAGCTTATAAATGACTACAAATTAAGTGAAGTTTTACAATACCCAACAGCAAGTGCTGGAAGTCATCCTTGGCATTGCAATTAAGATCATGCACAATTACACGAATCATATTGCCAGAACGCCCCTCGACAAACCGTTTCAACCTTATGTTTGGTCAAAGCCTACGGTGACAGTCTAGGTAGCATTCGAGCTAGTACAAGAAGGCTCCAGGGCAGAAAGGAAGAAGGCTTTTAGGTTCGACTTTAGCAACAATCGTGTCAACAGCCTCTTCACAACTTCGTGTCTCCACCTTCCTGTGTTCCCTGTGTTCCCTGCGTTTCCTGTGTTCCCTGTGTTTCCTGCGTTTCCTGTGTTTCCTGTGTCTTTGCCTCTTTGCGTCTTTGCGTCCCCGTGTCCTCAGTGGCGGGGATAGGGGGCATTATTTGGACGGCTGGAGATAGAGAAGGTTCGGTTTGCGATTGATTTTGATTATTTGTAGTTACGGAATTGGTAGTTGGTGTGGGTTGGGTTTGGGGTGGGGAATTTGTTTCTGGGGTGGTTAAGGTGTTGGAATTGGGAGAGGAGTTGGAATCGATCGTTGTTGCTTCTGGTGGGTTGGAGTTGGGGGTTTCTGTGGTGGTTTGGGGTGGGGGTGTGGTTTGGCGGTAGCTGCGTAAAGGCTGCTCTTTGGGCTGTTCAGAACGGACTCGGCGGCGAGGGCGTTGTGGGGTGGGTTGTGCTTCGACTATAGGTGTTTGTTGTGTGTTTCTTCTAGTTGATGAATTTGAATTTCTTCTAGGTTGTGAGTTTTTAGGTTGAGGGTTTTCTGGGGTTGCTTCTGGTTCGGGGGTGGGTGTAATCGTAGGTTCTGCGGTGGGCCAATTTTGGGTGGGGGGGAAGGACTGTGGGCGCTGGATGATGGTTCCGCCATTGCTGAAGCGGAGGGCTAAACCGATTGTCATTCCGACTAAGGCGGCGATCGATGCGGTAATAGCTAATGATTTGAATTTAGGATTTTGGAAGATGGGGGAAATGTTGACTTGGGGGCGAGCCCAGTTGCCGATCGCACTAACGGGCATAATAGTTTCGGTGACGCTATTTAGCTCAGGATTTTCCGTTTCTGTGTCTGGCAGTAGGGATAACCAATTTTCTACGCTTGATGGGCGTTTGGCGGCTTCCATTTCCATCCCCCGCAAAATTGCTTGTTCGGTTTGGCGGTTAATGTTGGGGTTGAGTTGGCTAGGATGAGGAAGAGAAATGCGATCGCGCAATGCAGATGCTACTGGTGGTTGTCCTGTCAGCAAAAAATAAAGCGTGGCGGCTAACGCATAAACATCTGTAGCTGGACTTCGACGGGCTTGTGGTAAATATTGTTCTATAGGTGCATATCCGGCTGACAATACGCCTGTATGAGTTTGGGTAACTCCAGGGGTAAACTCACGGGCAATGCCAAAATCGATCAAGATGACGGTTTGAGTCCCTTCGCGCCGAATAATATTTTGGGGTTTGACATCTCGGTGCAGTAACCCATTTTCGTGAACTACCTTTAAAGCTGAACCAATTTGACGGATGTAGTGGATCGCTTGTGCTTCTCCTAAAGGCTTTCCTGGGGCAACTAATTCGGCTAGGGTCAAGCCTGGAATATAATCCATGACAATGAAAGACCTCCCATCTTCCTCAAAAAAGTCTAGCACTCGCACAATGTTGGGGTGCAGACATCTGGCAAGTCTTTGGGCTTCGGCAACAAATTGTTGCTCAAATCGCTCGAAATACCCTTCTCGGCGCAGTTCTTCGTTCAAGGTTTTGATGACAACTGTCTGTCCTAGATAGTTGTGGGTAGCTTTGTAGGTAATGCCAAATCCTCCCTGACCAATAGCATTATCCAGGACGTACTTGCCATTTTGTAGGACTTTACCAGCAGTGATGTTCATGGAAGCACTGACGCAACTTCAAAGTATGCCAGCTTTCCATCATAAGCTACTCTTGGGCAATTGCCCGGTCAGTATTATGCCAGTATCAGATAAAACAGTTTTTGGCTGAAATTTACTATTAGGTATATCTAGGTTTGTTAGTATCTTATGTTTTACTAGCTTTTTTTGGTGTGAGGAGAAATGAGTAAATTTTTGTGGCATTGCTTAGTTAGTCCCACGATTTTGGTTGCTAGCGGGTTAATGTCTTGGGGTGCCTTCGCCGCCGAGGTGGGGGAAAATGGAAAAGATAGGGGTGAAGAGGCGATCGTCATTGCTCAAGCCTCTGATTTAGGAGACACTACTACCATTGACGATCTCAGCCAAACTGCAACTGATTCCCTAGATTTTTCCGAAATAGATCAAGTAACATCCGTTTCTCAATTGCGCGATGTTCAACCCACAGACTGGGCTTTTCAAGCATTACAATCTTTGGTGGAACGTTACGGTTGTATTGAAGGTTATCCCGATCGAACTTATCGTGGTAATCGAGCATTGACTCGTTATGAATTCGCCGCTGGATTAAATAGTTGTTTGGATCGAATTCAAGAATTAATTGCTGCTTTACCTCAAGGTGTTAGTCGTGAAGATTTAGATCGTTTGCAAAGATTACAAGAAGAATTTGCCTCGGAATTAGCAACTTTGCGCGGTCGTGTAGATGCTTTAGAAGCCAGAGTTAATGAAGTAGAAGCAAATCAATTTTCTACTACTACTAAACTTCGTGGTTTTGTTGCTTTTAATGTTACCACAGCTTCGATCGCTGGAGATAATGTCAAAGTTGAAGGTTTTAGTGGCCCACCAGCTAACGCCATGCGCGAGAATGGTCGCCCAATGGTTAGAAGAGCAACTAGTCCCAATACTACCTTAAGTGGATTAGCATGGTTAACCTTCAATACTTCTTTTAGTGGCAGAGATTCTTTAGTCACTAAATTAGTAGCTGGAAATGGTGATTCACCAATCAACCAATTACTTTCTGCGGGTTTATATAACACTGCTGGTACACCATTTTTCGATCAAACTGCTGGTGTATTTGCCAATGAAGTTGTCCTGGGTGAATTGTACTATAGTTTCCCTGTCGCTAACAACCTACGAGTTACTTTTGGGCCAAGAATTAACTGGTATCTTCACTTTGATTTTAATCCTTTCACTCTGCCTACTACAGGTGCTAATAATTTCAACGCAATTAACAGCACTACTCTTACTTCTACCAAGCGGGGTGCTGGTGCAGTTGTCGAGTGGAATATCTCGAAAAACTTTGAATTTCGCACCGGATATTTAGTCGAAAATATTGAGTTTATTCCTGGTGTACGTCCCGCTGCCGATCCCAACCGAGGCTTATTTAACGGTGCAGATACTATCACGGCTGAGTTGACTTTTAAACCAACATCAACGGCTAATATTCGTCTGCTTTATCAACGTTCTAATTTAGCGAGAAACTTTCGCGGACAAATTGCTGTCCAGCCAATTTTAGGAGTAGCTGATGATGGTTTTGGTGGCAGAGTTCATGATGCTACTGCTGATACTTTTGGGGTAAATTTTGATTGGTTAATTACCAAAGGTTTTGGGATTTTTGGACGTTACTACTATTCCATTACTAACATCGATCCGATTAACCCAACACTCTCTGATGGGAATATTAATGCTCAAAATATCCAAGCTGGTTTAGCTTTTCCTGACTTAGCGAAAAAAGGTGCTTTAGCAACTCTAACTTTTGTCATTCCATTTGATGTTTTGGAAGGTCGGAGATTTTTAGTTGCTGGCGGTGGTAATGGCGGAACTCAATACGAAATTGGTGCAACTTACTTTTTTCCCCTGAGCACCAATATTAGCATTGTGCCATCTTTATATGTGATTGGGAATATCAACAATTTCGATGATAACCCGACGGTTTTTGTGGGCAACTTACAAACCCAATTCCGCTTTTAAAGTCTAAGTTCATAATCGTCAGGACTTATGCAAAGCCTAATTCCGTAGGGTGCGTTAATGCTGATGTAACGCACCATTCTAATTCCGTAGGGTGCGTTAATGCTAATGTAACGCACCATTCCAACATATTTAGAGTTAGTGCGTAAATCCCGATCGTTTGTTGTGAAGACTTTAGTCTTCTATTCTGGGAAGGACTGAAGTCCTCACAACGAACTTTTTTAGAAGGAAATGTTTGGTTGGGTGGGATTATTTTGATAGTTGGGAGTAGTTGTTTGTACTCTGCGTCTTTGATTATTTCTAATTGTTTCAATTGCTTCGGGTGGGGTGTGAGGACCGATCGCACCACAGTAATATAAGTTCATCACAGCTTTAAATGCCCAATCATTTGGTGATAAGTCTCGAAAGGGAATGGGCAAAGTTTCTGGTCTACCTTGAACACAAGCATTAATTACTTGTTCTTCACTAACTTGCGCTGTGGTTTGAGGTGCGCTAGTTTGGGCTAGGGCGGGTAGTGCTAAACTCAGGGAAGTCAACAGGGCGGAAGTTGTGATTTTTAAGGTTTTCATGGTTTTAGGGACTGGGGACTAGGGACTAGGGACTAGGGACTGGGGTTTGGGGTTTGGGAATCCTTGTGGACTTACGTATTGACAAAATCAGGCTATACTCAGATCTTGCAGCAATGGAGGTAGAACCTCCTTTCACCTCGTTCCCTGGTTGAACCGGGGAACGAGAAACTCCAGGCTCCGCCTCTAGGTGCAAGATCTCAACCCGGTTTTTAGCCTTAGTCTGATTAATCCCGATCGGTTTTAGTTTCAGTTTTTTACGATACTTTTAGTTGATTAATAATAGAATCCTCTTCAATTTGTGCCTTAGCAAAACGTTTTGCTAATGGGGGAACAAACACTAAAGGATTACTAAAACCGGAGAAAACGTGAATGCCTGTAAAATTGGGAATTTCCCCAACAACAGGTAAACGGTTATGACTAAATGCTACTAAACAATGATGCCAGTTTCCTGGTAAGTTTGCCAATTTGGGCAGGATTTTTCCTACTTGAGTACGTAGATCGGTTTCGCTGGTTGTCCGATCGATTTTAGCATGGCGATCGCTCAATGTCCGGCTAATTTGTCCGATGATAATTCTGCCATTTTTAAATTGAATCGCACCCGGATCTAAAATATAAGAAACTATCTCTGTTTCTGATTGTTCCCAAAGATGTTCTACTTCAGATTTGGTAGACTCTGCTTCTAGTTGAAACCGTTTTAGTTGTGCTGGCATAACTAATGTTTTTAACTCGACATCACCCGGAGGAATTTCAATTAATTCAGCATGAGTAAAATACAATCTAATGTTGATTCCCGCAGCTTTTAGTAAACTGCGACTAACTCCCCCAGCACAAACTACAACATTCGCACTTTGGTAAGTTTCATTTGCCGTTTTTACTCCCAAAATTCGCTGCTTTTCCTGAAGGAATCCCAAAACTTCAGCTATTTGGATTTCTCCCCCTAAGCGAATCATAGCTTGAGTGTAACCTTGGGCGGTTAATTCTGGGTTAATATGTCCATGTTTAACTGTTAAAACCCCATTGATAGAGTCAGGATTTAATAAAGGTTCGACTTCACAAGCTTCTTTGGTATTTAGTAGTTTTGGGGGAATGGCAAAATGACTGTAAGCAGAGGCAATTTTTTCGGGATCTTCAGTGGCATCAATTGTTAAAATTAGGTCTAATTCCCGAAACTCTGTATCAGTTTCTAACTCTTCAGATAAAATGCGATGTTTGGCGATTCCTTCGCTGCAAAGTTGCCGAGTTAGTTCCGTTGTTCCTGACCAATATGCTAAACCTCCATAACTATAACGAGTAGCATTTTGTGGATTAACATCTTTCTCTAAAAGTAGCACAGAAAAGCCTACTTTTGCAAGTTCGTAACCTAATGCTGCACCTGTAATTCCACCGCCGACGACAATCCAATCGTATGTTTTCATTTGCCCAGTTTACTGATGAGTTAAACATTAAATTTAGCAAGTTCTGGAGGTAATTTAAAGTTGCCGTTGCTATCTGGGGGAAATGCGATCGCATCAATTACAGCATCAGTATTTAACGCCCCATAAATATGCGGAAACTTTTCCTCACCCACCGCTTCATATTTAATCTCTGGTTGCACTTTCTCTGAATCAATACAAAGTAAAACTAATCCAGTTTGATTAGCAAAAAATTTGTTAGCAGTTCTTTCAACTTGTTGTATAGTTGAACAATGGATAAAACCTTCTGAATCCAATGTATTGTTATAGTAAATTCCCGTAAGTTTCGCCTGTTCCCATTGGGATTCTTGCGTAATGTGTAAAATAATGCTCAACTAACTGTCCTCCATCTTAAGTAGTGTTTTTCTAAGGGATCAACTAAGCTTAACCTGAATATAAATTATACATAACCTTAGTGCGAAACAATAAAAAAGAAAAGCAATGAATACCGACACCTCATTGGGACTTACGCAAAAAACGCAGTGCTGTTACCTGTTTACTAAATAAGAGTTCCGGTAAGCAGTTAACGGTTGCCACCTATTTTTTTAGGGTAAAGCGTAAGTCCTATTCATGTTTTTTATTTTTCGCACTTGTAGAGGGTATGTTTGATTAATTATGAGTGGGTTTTCCGAAGAGAAATGGCAAAGGATAAAGTCTCTAGCTGCCAGATTGCAAGCAATTAAAAATTTATTGGATGCTTTTAGTAGAGAAGTAAATAATCAACCATTTGCCGAAGATTTACAACCAATAAGAAAACAATTAGAAGCTGATTTTGAGAAGACATTAGATGAGTTACTAAAGTTAATTGAAAATCACAATACCCCTAATGGCAATGGTAGCGAAGTGAATAATCATTAGATTTATGGGAAAGTGCGAAATGTGGGATTTTTTTACCACAGATATCCACAGATGAACACAGATGAACACAGATGTAAAGTAAAGATTAATTATTGACACTCTCCCTTTACAGGGTAGGGGTAATTCATGAATTAACCCTACCCTGTAAAGGGAGATTCTTCTTTCAACGAGTAACGCAAGCTTCAAGCACTGTTTCCTTTCTTCAAGTAGAGGATCGTCTGAATGCTTTAGGCTGCTAAAAAGCTAAACTAGAAAGCAGATCGCGAAGGTTAGGAGTATTTCTTTATGACAGCAGAAGCAGGAGAAGGAGAAACTGTTACCTATCAAGGTGGGTGTCACTGTGGCGCGGTGCGTTTTCAGGTGGTGGTGGATGAACACGAAGCAACTGATTGTAATTGTTCAATCTGTAAAAAGAAGGGTTTTTTGCATTTAATAGTTCCCAAGGAACAGTTTACGCTGTTGCAGGGGGAAGATACTTTAACGACTTATACTTTTAATACGGGAGTAGCGAAACATCTGTTTTGCCGAATTTGTGGGATACATTCTTTTTATATACCCCGATCGCACCCCGATGGCATAGATGTAAATGTGCATTGTTTGGATGAAAATGTCGGATCGCGGTTTCGCATTGTTCCTTTCGATGGGGCAAATTGGGAACAAAATATAAATAAACTGCGAAAAAACTCGGAAACAGGTAACAGTTAAATGTCAAAATAAATATTCTGCGATTTTAGACTCGAAACACTCATGGTACAATCACAAAAATACCGGATTACGCTTTTACCTGGTGACGGGATAGGCCCGGAAATAATGGCGGTTACAGTAGATGTATTAAAAGCAGTAGGTCAGCAATTAGATATCACCTTTGAATTTCAACAAGCAAAAATTGGCGGTGCTGCTATTGATGATACAGGCGATCCGTTACCGCCCTCTACATTAGAAATTTGTCGCAACAGTGATGCCGTTTTACTTGCCGCTATTGGGGGTTGGAAGTGGGATAATTTACCTTCGCAGCAACGTCCCGAACGGGGACTTTTAGGATTAAGGGCGGGATTAGGGTTGTTTGCTAATTTGCGACCTGCGAAAATTTTACCCCAATTAATTGATGCTTCCACATTAAAAAAAGAAGTGGTGGAAGGTGTGGATATTATGGTGGTGAGAGAACTAACTGGGGGAATTTATTTCGGTCAACCGAAAGGAATTTTTCCGACTGAAACTGGGGAAAAACGCGGTGTAAATACAATGGCTTATACTGAAAGCGAGATCGATCGCATCGGTAGAGTTGCCTTTGAAACTGCTCAAAAACGTAGTGGTAAACTTTGCTCGGTAGATAAAGCAAATGTGTTAGAAGTTTCGCAATTGTGGCGCGATCGAATTACCCAATTAGCCCCAGAATATCCCGATGTGGAATTATCCCATCTTTATGTAGACAATGCTGCCATGCAGTTAGTTCGCGCCCCTAAACAATTCGACACAATTGTTACCGGAAATTTATTTGGCGACATTCTTTCTGATGCAGCAGCTATGTTAACAGGTAGTATTGGTATGTTACCTTCTGCCAGTTTAGGTGCGATCGGCCCCGGAGTGTTTGAACCAGTCCACGGATCTGCCCCTGACATTGCTGGTCAAGATAAGGCAAATCCTTTAGCACAGGTGCTTAGCGCCGCTATGATGCTGCGTTATGGACTCGATCAACCCCTCGCTGCCGATCGCATTGAACAGGCGGTATTACAAGTCCTCGACAAAGGTTATCGCACTGGCGATATTATGTCAGAAGGAATGCAACTTTTGGGCTGTCGAGCTATGGGAGATGTCCTACTGACAGAACTAGAAAACCTCCAATCTTAATCTTCTTTGTGTTAATTGGCAGCTATTAATCTCAGCTGCCGCAGCACTTAACAAGTTCAATAAAAAACGGGATAAAACTGTGCTAAAACCTGGAAAACAACAAATAGAAGTTAACATCAGTTCAGCAAATGTTCCGACTTTAGCTGACCCAGGTATACTGAAAGCTGCTCGTAATATTTATCGCCTCTACTACGAAGTACATCCTAACGTTTCACAGCGTCCTTTGGGTGTGGTAATTAATCGCAATAATTATCGAGGTAAGCTGATTTTTTCTCAGAAATTCGTTCTCCTCCCCACAGAATGTTTTGTGCCATTTAATGAGATTGAATCAGAGTTATATTAACTTACTGATTGATTCATTGTTAAAACTATAACTTAGATATCTAAGTGTGAATAAATCAGTGTCAGTAGTTGCCTGGAGCCAAATTTACCCAAAGTTTTACTTAACTTATAGCCTTAGTATTTTTTATTTGCCAAAATAAATTGTTCCCGGCTTCAGCTTAATATCTCAATGCGACCTATACTACTAAATTTAGTAATAAAAGTTTGCAAACAAAGTTTAGTGATTTTATATATTTTATACATTTGTTATTAACAATAAATTCTTACCTTAAAGAAATATTATAGTAACTATGGCAATCTCTAGTGCAGCGTGATAGAAAAACAAGTAAAAAGCTGGGAAATCAGGAAGTAGCAACAACCTTAATTAGATCGCAAATTTCCAACTTACAGGGAGAATGAAAAGTGGATATTTTAATAGAACTATCTCTCTATATATTTGTGTTTTTCTTAGGTTCATGTTTTGGTAGTTTCCTCAATGTAGTCATCTACCGAATACCAGCAGAATTATCCTTACTTTATCCACCTTCTCGCTGCCCTAAATGCTTAAATCAATTAAAAGTTTATGATAACGTTCCGGTTTTTGGTTGGTTATGGTTGCGGGGGCGCTGTCGCTATTGTCGCAGCCAAATTTCTCCCCGCTATCCTTTAGTAGAAACTGCTACCGGAATCTTATTTTTGTTAGTTTTTTGGCAGTTCGGTTTTTCCTTACAAACTCTTGCTTATTGGGCATTTTTATGCTGGTTATTAGCCCTAGCTTTAATTGATTTAGATACCATGACTTTGCCCAATTCCCTAACTCAATCAGGTTTAATTATTGGTTTATTGTTTCAATTTTTACTCGGTTTTTTGCCCAATTCTAACTTAACTCAAGGAATCAATCAGTTAATGGCAGGTATAGTAGGCGCGGTTTTAGGAATTTGGATATTTGATGTGATTATTATTGTAGGTTCAATGATCTTTGGACAAGCCGCAATGGGGGGTGGAGATGCGAAATTAGCCGCTATGATGGGAGCTTGGTTAGGTTGGAAGTATTTATTGTTAGCTGGGTTTTTGGCTTGCTTAATTGGATCGTTTGTGGGTGGAGGAGCGATCGCTCTTGGCTTACTAAGCCGACGACAAGCTATGCCCTTTGGTCCTTTCTTGGCATTGGGGGCAGCAATAACTGTTTTCTTAGGCGAATTAATTTTAACAACCTATTTAAAAGTATTTTTTCCCTTGAGCTAAGAACTAGCTTGGCTTTGTTGACTGGGAACATTATTATGTATCACCACGACCCATTTACCTGTCTTGGGGTCACGATAAGTAGTAAATGGATTCGGCTTTAAGCACTTGTCGTAAATCTTCATCTGTTTATAGTCTCCCAATGGTAACTATGAAATATATTCTACTTTGACGCAGATTTCTAGTAGCGTGATTACTAGCAAGGAAACAATGTGACTTTTGTGCTGTTCAAATGTAACTTATATCACATAATAAGTGTGATTTGCTACTGGCATTAGCATCAAATATACTAAAATCTGCTGATTTTGCCTAGAGGTTGTGTTAGAATTGCTAAATGCCGAAAAATAAGGCAGGAAAAAACCGGCTCAGAATCCTCCCTTCCTTGGTTGAAGCAGAAAAAAATGGATGTTTATCCATCTAAGATCGAGTTTCCAAAGCAGTTTAAAGTGATGATATTCTGACTTAGTTAAAAAAAACTATTTTCATGTCTCTATTTGATTGGTTTGCAAATCGGAAGAAATCGAACAGCCCCATTAGTCGAGAACGGCAAGAAAGAGAAATTGCCGACGGACTATGGACAAAGTGTGAAGCTTGTGGTGTAGTGGCTTATACCAAAGACCTGAGAGCTAATCAGATGGTTTGTCGGGACTGTGGTCATCACATCAGAATTTACAGCAATGAACGCATCCGTCAGTTGATAGATCATAATACTTGGATACCGATGGATGAGGGAGTACATCCTACAGATCCGCTGCAATTTCGCGATCGCAAATCATACCGCGATCGACTGCGAGACACCCAAGAAAAAACGAGTTTAGTCGATGCAGTCAATACTGGAGTGGGACTACTCGAAGGCGAAAGAGTCGCCTTGGGAGTAATGGACTTCCGGTTTATGGGTGGCAGTATGGGTTCAGTAGTCGGTGAAAAACTGACCCGTTTAATTGAAAGAGGTACACTCGAACGCCTACCCGTAATCATCATTTGTGCCTCTGGTGGAGCCAGAATGCAAGAAGGAATGTTGAGCTTAATGCAGATGGCGAAAATCTCAGGAGCCCTAGAACGTCATAGAGAAGCGAAACTGCTTTACATTCCAGTATTAACTCACCCAACAACCGGAGGCGTAACTGCCAGTTTTGCCATGCTAGGGGATATTATTCTGGCAGAACCAAAAGCGACGATCGGCTTTGCAGGTAAAAGAGTGATCGAGCAAACCTTAAGAGAAAAATTACCAGAAGGTTTCCAAACCTCTGAGTATTTGTTACAGCACGGTTTCGTAGATGCGATCGTCCCTAGAACCAACCTCAAATCCACTCTAGCCCAACTAATCCGCCTCCACCGTCCCCAACTAACCACCCATCACGTCACCCGTTCAGGAGTGATAAACGTCGGTACAGAACGTTACGCACCAGTCTCTAGTCCAGAGTAAAACCTCTCTAGAAAGGCTTTCCGGCTCTAAGGAAAAGAAGGGCAAAGCAACTGGCGATCCCCCGACCCCCTTACCCAAGGGGGCTCATCGAAATTCCCCCCTTGGGTAAGGGGGGCTAGGGGGGATCTGGGTTTGGGCAACAGAGTGCGTAAGTCCTAGAACTTTTTAATTCTGCCTTAGAAAAGGTGCCGCTCAGTGGCATCATTATGAGAGAGACTCAATCTTTTGTAAAAAACCAGTATGGGTTTTGCTAATCTTTCGATAGCCGAAATCGCAGCCGACTACGACACATCTGTTACAGAAGTGTTGCAAATTTGCGATCGATTAGGCATTCCTTACAAAAACCCCCAGACTCGATTAGCTCTGGAGGATGCGAAGGCAATCATTTCCGAAATTATGGCTCATAGTCAAGGCTCAGGCACTAACCAGCAGGAAGATTTATTCTCGGAAAACCAGAATACAGATTCTTTGCCCGGTGATGTTGCTCCTGGGACACCTGCTGAGCCAGATCCATCTAGTAAACCCTAAGAATTGGTATGCTGAGCTTCTGTGTTCAACTGTTGAGGCAATACAGTTTTGCCAGAGTTCACTGAGATTGAGTCCTTAAAGAAAACTACAATCACGCTCGCCTTATTGTTTTGGGAGAACAATGCTAAAAAGATACTTCTGGCTTGCTGTGGCTACCCTGATCTTCACCTTTCAAATGATGGTGGGTAGTGCTTTTGCCACTGAACTCGATGTAGAAACCCGCACTGTGGCTAAGAATGCACAGGGCGATACGATAGTACTGACCCCGAAACAGGTAGAGAAAGGCAAACGCCTGTTTAATGCGGTCTGCTCTCAATGTCACAATGGGGGAATTACCAAAACTGACCCGAACGTAGGTCTAGAACCAGAAGCCCTGGCTTTGGCAACCCCACCCCGTAACAATATCGAAAGTTTGGTGGATTATATGAAAGATCCCACCAGCTACGATGGGGAATTTTCGATCGCAGAAATTCACCCAAGTAAGAAGAGTAGTGACATTTTCTCAGAAATGCGAGATCTTACAGATGAGGATCTCAAAGCGATCGCTGGTCACATTCTAATTCAACCAAAAATTGTCGGCGTTAAATGGGGCGGTGGCAAAATCTATTACTAAAGCCGCTTTCCGTTAGAGCAAAAAACCAAAATCAAAAGTCAAAAGAAACAGAAAATATTTCTCATTAGCTTTTTCTTTTGGCTTTACCCCCTCCGGGGAAAGCTCAGGTTAAATCCCTAAATTAATCGGCATTTGGTAAAGATTTTTTCTGTCTGGCTAACCAGAATTCCAGACTCATCTGTTAAAATCGCTGGCAAAATTTAAGATTATTCCAGCAATATTGTCCACTTGCTTGGTATTTTAATTTAAGGAAACCAAGTTCAATGGTAGTCTCAGGAGAAGATTATGAAATTTATGTCTGCAATTTGGCGGCGCATGAGTTTAGCATTATTGACTATGGTATTAGTCGCCAGTAGCTTCGTTGTGATGGCTTCTCCCGCATCTGCGGATACCGTTACAGTGAAAATGGGCGCAGATAACGGAATGCTATCTTTTCAACCCGCTAAAGTGACAATCAAACCAGGAGACACTGTGAAGTGGGTAAACAACAAAGTTCCTCCCCACAACGTAGTTTTTGATACAGCTAAAAACCCTGCTAAGAGTGCAGCTTTAGCAAAAACCCTGTCTCACAAAGGCTTGGTAATGAAACCAGGTGACGAAGTTTCGGTAACATTTCCTGCTAATGCTGCCGCTGGTGAGTACACTTACTACTGTGAACCCCATCGTGGTGCAGGTATGGTTGGCACAATTGTTGTCCAATAATAGCAGTTTCACCCGTTGAGTTACCTAACCTGCTAGTAGCAAAGGCGGCAACTATGTGATTCTCTATGGTTCATAAAAGTAAAGTACTTGCCAGAAGCATAAAATGTTCTTGGGCAATAATTTGATAGCTTGCTGAGTAGGTTGATGAGCCAAGGAGAAACACATTGAAAAAAATAGTCACAGTCTTATTGCTAACCATAGCAATATTGACTTTTGCTTTTAGTCGTCCTGCTCTAGCAGGAGATGCAATTATCGGGTCTAAGATCTTTAGTGCTAATTGCGCTGCCTGTCATTTGGGTGGAAACAATGTAATTATCGCTAATAAAAACCTGAAGAAAGAAGCTTTAGAGAAGTATGGGATGAATTCTCTCGAAGCTATTATCAATCAGGTAAAGAAAGGCAAAAATGCTATGCCAGCTTTTAGTGGTCGTCTTTCCGATAACCAAATTGAAGATGTAGCTACATACGTCCTACAGCAAGCCGAAAAGGGTTGGTAGAACGTTGGTCATGTAGTGTAATTTGGTGAGAAAATTTACAGAAATTTTACTTGAGGCAGTAGCCTTTTTCCTTAGTTTGGTTTTTCCTTACTAAGGGTTATTTTTTAGTTTTATTGTTTGTGTCACATTCCATTACTCACCCGAAGTTAGAAGGCAGTACCGCAAAAGGTGGGATATCCTTCAGGTAAATGTTTGTAAAGGAAAATTTTCAATGGTACCCCTTCGTGATGAGAATCCGACTGTAATCACTCCTTATGTGACTTATGGACTGATTATTGCTAATATTCTGGCTTTTGGATATGAATTGACTTTACCACCGCAACAACTACAAAGCTTTTTTCATATAGCAGCAGTAGTACCAAGGGAACTGAGTGCTAGTTTTGCTGGTGTGGCCATAAATCAACCATTGCCAGAATGGACAACATTAATTAGTTCTCAATTTCTCCATGCTGGTTTTGCTCATTTAATTGGGAATATGTTGTTTCTCTGGATCTTTGGTAACAATGTAGAAGAAGCTTTAGGTCATGTCAAGTTTCTGATTTTTTATTTAACTTGTGGGGTATTAGCAGGATTGGCGCAGTGGTTTTTTGCCAGGGAGTCGGGGATTCCGTCTTTGGGTGCTTCCGGTGCGATCGCCGGAGTTTTAGGAGCCTACATTCTCAAATATCCCAATGCTAGAATTCTCACATTTTTTGGATATTTCTTATTTTATGTTCCAGCTTTCTTCTTCTTAGGTCTTTGGTTTGTCCAACAAGCATTTTACGGCATTGCTAGTTTACAAGCTCCCGCAAATGTCGGTATGGAAAGCGGGGGAATCGCTTACTGGGCACACGCTGGCGGCTTTGTTTTTGGCGCAATTTTAGCACCAATTTTAGGTTTATTTGCGAATCAATCCCGCAATGAATCTAACTTTGGGTAGTTTTATCTCAATGGAGCAGGAAGACTCCCGTTACATCCTGCTGGATTAACGGGAGATGAATTGCGACCAACAACTCAGATTGAGCGAACGCGAATCCATGTTTTGTGCTAACTATGCTAAAATAAAAATGGTGATAGGTCGATTAACCATGATTGTCTACGAGTTCAAACTAAAGGGAAAAGTTGACCAGTACAAAGCGGTAGATGATGCTATCCGCACTTCTCAATTCATCCGTAACAAATGCTTAAGATATTGGATGGATAACATTGGTGTGAATAAATACGACTTAAACAAATACACCGCTAGATTGGCTAAAGAGTTTTCCTTTGCGAATGAACTCAACTCGACGGCAAGGCAAGCATCAGCAGAACGTTGTTGGTCTGGTATTGCTAGATTCTTTGATAACTGCAAGAAGAAGCTAAAAGGTAAGAAAGGTTTTCCCAACTTCAAGAAGAACCAACGCTCTGTAGAATACAAGAAATCAGGTTGGAAGCTTTCAGAAAATAGAAAAACCATAGCTTTTACTGACAAAAAGGGAATGGGAACTTTTAAACTGATAGGAACTCATGACCTGCACTTTTACCAAATAGACCAAATACAAAGAGTCAGATTGGTAAAACGTGCAGATGGCTATTACTGCCAGTTCTGCATCAGCGTGGATGTAAAACAGACAGTAGAGCCTACAGGAAAAACGATCGGTTTAGATGTTGGGTTAAATCATTTCTACGTTGATAGTGAAGGGAACAAAGTAGAAAATCCAAGGTATCTGAGGAAGTCTCAGAAAAAGCTAAAAAGATTGCAGCGTCGAGTATCCAAAAAGGTTAAAGGCTCAAAAAATAGGAGAAAAGCTGTTAACCGATTGTGTCGTCAACACTTAAAAGTTTCACGTCAGCGTAAAGACTTTGCAGTGAAGTTAGCAAGGTGCGTAGTAATGTCTAATGACATTGTGGCGTTTGAGGACTTGAAAGTGAAAAACATGGTGAAGAACCGTCACTTAGCTTCTTCAATTAATGATGCAGCTTGGTCATTGTTTAGGGAGTGGATAGAATATTTTGCTCTCAAGTTTGGCAAGGTTGCTATTGCAGTGCCACCTCACTATACTAGTCAAAACTGCTCTGGATGTGGTGCGACAGTGAAGAAATCCCTATCAGTTCGCACCCATGTTTGTAAATGTGGTTGTGTGTTAGACAGGGATAAAAACGCCGCAGTTAACATTTTAGTTAAAGCACTACAACTACTTGGCTATATATCAAATACGGTAGGGCATACCGAAATTAACGCTTCTGGAGAGACGACCCTCTACTTGAATCTGGAAACAGTTCTTAAGCAAGGTCACTCACTGAAAGAAGAATCTCACCTAAACAGCGTAGGGGTAATTCATGAATTACCCCTACGACGGTGAGAGTGTCAATTGGTTGGTACTTTGACTTCTTCCTGTTCCTGTTGGGTTGTTAAAGTTTCGCTTTCTGGTTCTGTAGCCATTAATTTTGGTTCTGGGAATAGAGGAGTTTTGGCGATCGCAATATCAGTACCATTAATAATACCGCCCAAGAAAGTGAGATCTTCCGATTCATTTAATTGTTCAGCAGCTTCAGCGAACATACTTTCTATGGTGTAACCAGGTCGAGCCACTAGTATAATGCCATCAGTCATGGGTTCTAATACAAAGGCATCATTGCAAAGACTTAAAGCCGGAGCATCAACCAACACCAGATCAAAACGACCGCGCACATCTTCTAATAAGCGACGAAACTCACTGGATTCTAGGATAGCTGCTGGTTGTTGTACTGGCCCTGGACTTGGTGCTAAGTATAAGTTTTCCACCTCTGGCACCAACCGGATACAATCACTCCAATTACTGTAGTAACGTAGGGGTTCGATCGAGGCATCGGGATCGGGGGCGACTTTGACACTTCTGGCGAGGGATGACGATCGCAGATCCGCCTCGATAATCAAAGTCCGCTTACCTGCTCTGGCAGAAGTAATAGCCAAATTATAAGCACTGACGCTCTTTCCTTCCTCATTAGTAACACTAGTTAACAAAATTACCTTCACTGGATCTTCACTAGCACGACGCAAATTAGTCCGTAACCGTTCATAAGGCTCCAGATAAGGCGAATGAGGAGCTAAAATAATCGGTGTTTCTCCGAACTCTGAATCTGGATCGGCGATCGCCACATAAGGCAGAATTCCCAACACAGCTATATCCCGTTGCGCCATTGCTGCACGGATATCTTCCATAGTTTGGAATATGCCACCCAGAGAACCCAACAAGAAAATAATTGCCCCACCGACAACTATTCCTACCAAACCTCCAGCCCCAATAATAATAATCGGATTCGAGGTTTCTTTCGCTAATTTATTAACTTGAGCCTCTCCCTCTGGAATCCAACTACTCACAGTCTCCGCTTCTGCTGTTTGAGCATCCGCCAAACTTGCTTGCATCTGACTGTAGACATTTTGCTTAAGCTGCAACTTTTCTTGTAACCTTGCTTGCTCTAGCTGCTTGTTAGGAATAGTAGCGTATTCCCGTCTTAATTTTTGTTCTTGCTCGATTACAGCCTTTAGTTGCTGTTGTAGGGTTTCTTTTTGAGTTTGCAAACCTACCAGTTGATTTGCCAGTGTTTGTCTGGCTGGATCGAGATTACTATCTTGCCGAACTTCATTAGCACTTTTGAGTGGTGCTGCTACACCATTACCACCAATCACTTCTGAAGCACGCTGTCTGAGCAATTCTTCATAAGAATTGATCTGTTTCCGAAGCTGAATAATATTGGGATGTTTTGGTCGCAAATCTTTCTTGAGAATTTCCAACTGAGATTCTGCTTGGTAAATTTGCACTCTTAAATTAGCAATAATTGGGTCAGCACTGAGAGCAGAAGAGGCGTAAGCTTGGTCTGGATTTAATCCTAACCTTTGTTGTAAACTTGCTATTTGAGTATCAATTCCTTGTAATTGAAATACTATTGCTGACTGCTGTCCTTGGCTAGCCAATATCGATTGCACTAAACTACCATTCTTAGCGGCTAATAAAACTGAACCTTCCCGTTTAGTGTATTGCTCCAAATTCCGTTCGGCTTCTCTTAGTTCCTTTTCTACAGCTGGTAAACGTTTGTTAATTTCGTTAATAATAGCCATTAAGCGAGCCGTATTGATTTTGCGACTGAACTTACTGGTTTCTTGTAACACTGCGTTCACTACATTTTCGGCTCGTTTTTCATCTGTATCGGTGTATCTAACAGTTATTCTTGGCGTTGGTGCTGGTTCATTTCTTCCTGGTGCTTTGGGTAAGCTGATATCTATTTTTCTGACTAATTGTTTAACCTCTACCTTTGCCTGCTGTGCCACTGATGAAATTACATCGTTATTTTTGATCAATTTTGGGGAAGCTACTGGCTGTTGAATGTCGGTTGCTGTTTTAGAAAAAACTACGGTTGGGGGATTAGCAACCAAGGTGCCTTCAGCTTGGTATTCTGTTGGGGGTACTGGTTGTTTAGCGACGACAAAGGATGCTCCGGTAACTAACACAGCAGCGGCTAATCCAGTCCATTTATGTTGATTAAAGGCGATGATGTAACGTTTAAGAATTGGTAAAGTCATAATGAATTGGTGGTTTATTTAAAGTTTTTTCTCTTGGTTATTTCTACTTATTAATCTACTAACTATTATTTCTATATTATCTATAGTATTCCGTATCTTTTAGTTGCCATTGTTGCCACCTCCGGGGCGGAACAGATTGGTAGCATTATCGGTTAATTCTTGGAAGAAGAGGAGAAATCCTAATATATCGCGGAAAGGTTGGGTAAAGATGTTGAGGGCAAAGGTAATTCTGCCTACTAGGTTGCGACCAACGACTATGACATCATTATCTTGGAGTGGAATATTTTGAGAAGCGTCGCCAAAGAGGGCGCGTCTAGCGTTGAGTTCTCGAACGATCGCTCTTCCTCTTTCTCGATCGAACCGAATCACAGCTACACTATCTATGTCACTACCTTGTAGAGAGACACCAGCCGCCGTGAAGGCATCTAAGAAGCTACTGCCATTGGCAACAGCAAGATTGCCTACTGTTTGGTTGGGATAACTTAAAATCCGAATATTAATAGTTGGCTGAACTAAGTTGGAAGTGGCTACTAGTTGACGATTGTAATTTTGGTCGCCTCCTACTTGCAGTCTGGGCACGATTACCGAATCGCCATCTTCTAAACGCAGGTCAGGAATCGGTTCTCCGGCTACTAAGGGAGTAAACAAATCTACTCTTTGTTCAATAAAAGAACCATCTACCAAAAAACGGCGAATCAACACTTGTCGTAAGTCGGCTTGAGTGGTGCTACCTCCTGCTGTCAATAACGCGGTGGAAACGCGGGATAAACCGCCAACCAGACCATAAAGACCTGGGCGGACTACTTCACCTGTTACGGAGATTTGGACGGGACGTTGTGCTGCTAATCCGACGGTGACTACGGGATCGATGACAAATTGATTGTAAGCGGCACGAATTTTTTCTGTGACTTCTTCTATAGTTAGTCCTCTGACTGAGAGATTTCCGGCTAGTGGTAGGATGATATTTCCTTCTGGCCCTACTACTGCTTGGACGCTGAGTTCGGGAAATCGGGGTACTGCGATCGCCAATACATCTCCTGGGCCTAAACGATAAGGTCTAAACTGGGGATTAGGTCGAAAGGGTTGGGGTGTCTGCTGAAGTTCAAAGGGAACTACTGGTATGGTGATTGGTGGTTGGGGAGTCAAGGGACTAACCGATGGATCTACCCTTTGGATTTGATTTTGACCTACCAACAATCCCTGGGATAAGCTTACAGGAAATATTTGTTCCCTGTTCCCTATTACTGTTTCTCTTCCCCAGCTTTTTTGCCCCAACCACAGAATAGAACTAGCGGTAAGCAACAAGGTGCTGCTGGTGTGAATTCCCAGTATAGAGAGGGCTTTGAAATGTTGGCGAAAGAAAACCCCTTTCATGTTTGCGAAATTTTAATTTTTCTTTCTTTGCAATGAACTGGACATGAGTGCAGTTTGCACGGCTTGACCCAAAGATTTAGCTTGGGGTAATACTGGTTCGATGTCACCCAATGGTTCGATGGGGATTTGGATGCTAACTGCGACCCAAGGAATGCGCTTTCCTTGCCATTGGGCAATTTGGTCTGACCAAAACCAACTGGCTGGGTCTGGGCTTCCTCCTGAATACCAAGCGTACCATTGTAATACAGCAAAAGTTTGTTGCCGATTCCAACCACGAAAGTATTTAGCTTTGACTGTGGTTGGTTGTGGATGTTCGCCATTTGGGGGTATGGTAAACTCTACTGTACGATCGCGATCGGTTTGCCAACGTTGAAATCCTTTAACATCAACCCATTGCACCTGCGGTTGATCTTTATCATCTTTTTGCGGACGTAGCAAGAGAATAGCAGTAGTTTGCGGGTCAATTTGCACTTCTTGGTATAACCATTTTTCCCCACTGACTGGTACTTCTTTGCTGATTTTGGTTTGCCATCCCGGAATTTCTAACCCTTTTTGGCGGATTTGCCTCATTTGAGAAATTGTTGTCACTGGTAATGGTTTTTCCCAAGACCAGTGTTTTTGCAAGTATCCGGGAACTGCTCCTACTAAGAGTAAAATTATCAAGAATAGGAGCAGAATAATTTGGTTTAGTTTAATATTTTGTTTCGCGAGTTTCATCAACATGGGTAAGAGAAAGTTTTGAGTTTTGAGTCAGAGAGTTTTGAGTTAGGGAGAGTTGGGTGAGTTTTGAGTGAGAGAGTTATTACCTTCTTTCCTACTCATCAGAGTTATTAGTAATTTCTGTTTGCTCGGAGTCAATGGGAAAGTATTTTTCCATGCTATTGATTAGTAAGACTAATAGACCTAGCATACAGGCGGAATAGATATCACCACCGCTACCGTCATGTAACCATTTGAAGGCTTGTTCGTTACCTGTGCCGTGAAAATATGTTAGTAGTGTATTGCGAATAATGTTGGCGATGACGCTGATTGAGGCGGCGCTAATTAAAAAGATGATGCTGCGAGTGCGCGATCGCCAAACTCCTGTCCAATAAAGTAACATTAATCCTACATACAAACTGGTAAATAGCATTTTCAATCCAGCACAGTGAGGTGCTACTTCCACTATTTGCCCACCTACATATAAGTTAATTTCTTCTACCACTACCGGAATGCCAAATTGTGTCAAAATAAACCCAGCCACCGCAGCGATAAAGCTTTGTAATGGTAAGGCATAAGGTTCTATTAAGTAGGGAATTTGGTTAGCAGTGGCTAAAAATACAAACAATAGTGGGAATCCTTGTAACTTTAATCCGGGAATACCTTTTAACCACAAACAGAGCCCAGCTAAAATTAGCGGAAATGATAAGTTAACAAAGTCAGTTAAACCACTCACATAAAAGATGCCACCGATAATTATAAATCCGGCTGCTAAAGGATGAAAATTATCTGGTAAACGATGCCATTTTTTGCGATTTAACCAAGCTATATAAGCAGCAAAAGGTAAACCAATTAAGCCATGACTAAAATATTCATGAATGATGCCAATATCTTTTTTTAGCCAGCCTTCGTACCAATGCCACAATAGCGGTACATACATCAATGCCAAAACAGTTGATATGGCAATTACTACTAAATTATTCTCAATTTTATGGCGAAGTGTGAGCTTTGGTTGCATAATTAGTCATTAGTCATTTGTTGTTAGTTGTTCGGAAAATTGGTAAAGGTACGTTGTTGGGCGGTGTTAGCAATAGTTTATAGGAAAAAACCCACAAAAAAAAAAATTAAAATAATGTTTTTGTTTTTTGACCACCCGATAGTAAAAATATTATTTAATTCTTATTGGGTTTTTATTTGTTCGTAAATTTGTTAATGTTCGTTTGTGGCGCTTTCTGCCCTATTTTTTTGCTAACACCCCGCAACAACATACCTTGAAAATGCTTGTTTGTGTTGTGACACGCAGCTTTAGTCCTATAGTAATTAGATAGCACCCAATAATTCGTCTATTACTTCTACAACTTGCTTAACTTGAGTTTGACTCAATCCGGGGTACATTGGCAAGGAGAGAATTTGTTTTGCTAATGTTTCGGCAACGGGAAAATCTCCTTCTTGATAGCCTAAATATTTGTAAGCTGGTTGGAGATGGCAAGGTAGGGGATAATGGATTCCTGTTTGAATGCCCAGTTCTGCTAATTTGGTTTGTAGGGTTTCTCGATTAATGGGGCAATTTTCCGTAATCCGAACAACGTAAAGATGGTAAATGTGTCCGGTTTGACTTTGATTTTGAATTGGAATAATACCTTTATTTTGTAATGGAGTAAACAGTGAATCGTATTCTTTAGCTGCTGTGTTGCGTTGTAAGTTCCACTGTTTTAAATGTGGTAATTTCACGTTAAGTACGGCAGCTTGCAAAGTATCAAGACGGCTGTTAGTACCATATTCTGTGTGGATGTATTTTTGTGGTGCGCCGTAGTTGCGTAATGAACGCAATTTTTGTGCTATATCTGCATCATTAGTAACAACTATTCCGCCATCTCCTACTCCGCCTAAATTTTTACTGGGATAAAAGCTAAAAGCGGCTGCTTTACCAATACTTCCGGCGATATAACCTTCTCTTTGAGCTAAATGTGCTTGGGCTGCATCTTCAAAAATTAGCAGATTATGGGCAGCGGCGAAATCTTTTAGTTGTTGTGGCGAAACCATTTGCCCGTAGAGATGTACTGGTAAAATGGCTTTGGTTTTGGGTGTAATGGCTTTTTCGGCGGCTTTCAGGTCGATTAATGCGGTTTCGCGGTCGCAATCAACTAAAATTGGGGTGGCTTGGGCGTGGAGCACACCGATTAAGGTGGCAATAAAGGTGTTTGCTGGTAAGATTACTTCATCACCTGGGTTAATGCCAGAGGCTTGTAGTCCTAGTGCGATCGCATCGGTTCCACAAGCTACTCCAACTGCGTATTGTACACCGCAAGCTGTAGCAAAAGCTGTTTCAAATTCGGCTAAGGCTTTTCCTAAAACGAAGTCGCCTTTGTGGAGTACACTTTGGATCGCCTGTTCGATTTGACCTTGAATTGGTTCGTGTTGTAGGGTTAAGTCTACAAAAGGTACCTTGACTGCGGTGTTAATCATAATTTGCTTTAGGGCTTAACAATAGTTAGGTGTGTTAAAAAAGCCACCTTATTTAGTTATCGACTATCTTGGGGATTTTGCCCAGTCTAAAATAGTAAAGAGTTGATAAATTTATGTATTAATTTTTAATATATTTGGAAATTTTTAGAGTAAGAGTGATTTTTGGCGATCGATCTTTGTGAATGTTGCGGCTAAATACAAATTCGACTGTTCAGGTTGCTAATTTATTGCTAGTTTTGACAAACAGCAATGAAATTTCAGTGAACAGTTGTGCCTTGTTTTGGCAAAAGTATAGTAGATTTTCGGAGGTTGTTTAATTAGTTAGCTATCAAAATAGGAGATTTTTTAAATATCAATCCCATCCCATAATTCAGATAGAGGAAAAGTTTGCCCTGCTTTTGTTTGACGAAGTGAATCCTTTAAATCTTCGAGTATTTTTTCCTGGGGTTCTGCTTCATCAATTTGCTCAACTTGATCCGCTAGATTTTGCCAAGATTGGAGGAGATTTTCCCAAACTTCTAGAGGTACTAATACGCTTGTTGTTTCGCCGTTAGTATTAGTAACATATTGTACAAGCTTGCGAAGATTTGCGATCGTCATTTTGTCATCCCTGCGGTTACATACATAATCATAACAACTCAGTTCTAATGGGCTTGTAGATAGTGCGATCGTGTTTAGTTGGCTCAAAGCCTAACGCACGCTACAGGATTGGTGATCGCACTTGACGCATCATCCGAAGGAAACCCCACAAGTATAGCTCTCATTACTCATTGGGAAGAGATTGACAGTGAGCTACAAGTAGTTCATTATACAAAGAGAAGGGATATTACCCCAGGTATTTTTCCTATGGCTCTCACAAATCAGAGTATGGCTCGCTGCTTACATCTGTAGCTTGATATCTCTTCACTAAAGTTTTGTATCTTAAGTAGGTCAATAAGCGTGAAACTCCCCATTCAAAAAATCCTTTTTGGTAGCCCAGGAACCGGAAAAAGCCACAGGGTTAATTATGAAATTATTATTCATGATTTAAGAATAGATG
Organism: Floridaenema aerugineum BLCC-F46; assembly: GCF_041929345.1. Classification (NCBI taxonomy): domain Bacteria; kingdom Bacillati; phylum Cyanobacteriota; class Cyanophyceae; order Aerosakkonematales; family Aerosakkonemataceae; genus Floridanema; species Floridanema aerugineum. Next base: position 32,312 of record NZ_JBHFNQ010000227.1, on the reverse strand, counting down.
AATCATTATATCCAGAAAATGTTATTAGAACAGTTTTCCATCCTGAGTACACTTATGGTGACTTTATGGGAAAATTGATGCCGATTACGAAATCTAGCAACGTAGAATATAACTTTTATGAAGGGCATTTCTTAAAGGCATTGGCACAAGCTTACAGAAACATACTTTCCCAAAAAGATGGAGAAGAACCAAAAAATGTTGCGTTGGTTATAGATGAGATTAACCGTGGAAACTCATCGGCAATTTTTGGAACAACTTTTCAACTTTTAGATCGAAGGCAGGATGGTTGGTCTGATTATCCAATCAATCTTTCCATACTTGAAATAGATAGAATTTTAATTCTAATAGGGTTTGAAGAAGGAGGAAATGTTGGGTTTTATAAATACGGCAGAAGTAAAACTCCTAAATCAATAGAAGAGTATCAGGACATTCTTGCAAAAGCAAAAATAAAGATTAATTTAATTGGTAGTACAATTGTCGGTGGATCTATTCGCATCCCACCTAACTTGTCTATTCTCGCCACTATGAACACCTCGGACAATTCCATTTACTTTATGGACAGTGCCTTCAAGCGACGTTGGGATTGGGAATTTGTCAACTGGGATGATAGTAAACCTCCTGCTGCAACATACGGTACAGGAGGTACTTTGGATAACTATGAGTGGGAAAAGCTAATCAAAAACCTTAATAGCTTTATAAAAAGTAATCATGGATTTATTCGTGGGATTGAGGACAAGCAAATTGGCAAATACTTCATCAAAGACCATGTAACTGCTGAACAGATCCAAAATAAACTGATGTTTTTCCTATGGGATAGTGTTTTTAACCGTGACAAAAAACCGCTTGTAGACCTTCTGAAGGTGGAAAAGAATAATCTCGTAACATTTGGAGATTTCACTAAGCTACATAATGAGTTCATCAAAGAAATAATGAACTTAGATACTTGAATTTCTATTAAGCCTAATTAATCATAAATATTGCCTTCTGTTTTTTAACGCTCCATGTTTGACTTTTCAAGTTTTAAGTTAATTAAAAATTCCAACGACTCTTTTGTTGGAATCCGTAAATCTGCTTTAGAAGATGGCTACGAGTTTTGTCTGCCAAACGGCTTTGAGAATTTTCCAGATGGTAACTTTGACGAAGTGCGGGATTTGTTTTTCAAAATGTATCGCACTTTCCGCAAATTTGAGCGTGACAATAAAGATACTAACCGACTCGAGACAAACAAACGTGAATATCAAATAGATCAAGATCAGACGACTATTTCTTCTGGTGGAATTAGTATGCAAACGGAAGATGGGGAAGTTTGTGTACTCTATAGCAAGATTAAAATGATTGAGCGGGTATTGGAAGCCTACGATGACTTGGCTATCAACTCGATTCAAAAGAAAGCCAGACGTAGTGAAGATATTGATTATTCTCAAATCCACAAATACTTAGATCGTGCTATTTATTTGGATAAGGATGTAATTTATGTCGAGGCGATGGATTTGCCTCACCTAACAGTGCGCTATGGAAGTGCTGACATAGTGAACCTATATTGTTATATTCTCGATGAGATTGTACAACAGTTAGAAAATGATGTACCAGATAAAATTAAAGCACGCATTCAAGATATCCGCTTTTTTGCTCAACGGTTTCAAGATGACTACCTGACCAGCAATCAATCAATTTTTGGCAAAGACACTTTTGCCGAAACTATTAGCATCCTTAAAGAAGCACTGGATAATATAGACAAAAATACATATTACAAAGATGATGACTATTGGAAACTTTATGAAGCTATTGAAATATTCCTATACGGCGAAATAAATCCAAATAAAAATGATGGCGATTACTGGGGAATAAAAGGGTTTTCCCTGGTTTGGGAGGATATGTGTCATACTTATTTCTTTAAAGAATTCCGCAATGAAATCTGCTATGCAGATACAGATATCCCTTTAAAAAATCCTCCCAATCCTTCATTACAAAGGCAAGGCGAAGAACGCCAACGAGTTGGCAACAACAAAACGCATCAAGGAACTGGCTATGGCAATCAATGGATTTATTGCACAATATCGGATATTCCATATCCTAAGAGAAAAGGTTATTTTGGATGGAATGAATTACTTTGTATCGAGTTTGATACTAAACATGGAGATCTTGTCTACTCAAACAGAGGATATGATAACTTTGAAGCGCGAGATAGAAGTCGAGCAATGCGTCGTTTTCCACGTCCTGATTTGGTTTTGAAGCTAGAAACAAAAAATGGAGCGAATATAAAAATATTTGATTATAAAGATGTACCTATTGATTTTTATATAAATCCTTCCTTATTGTCACCCAAATCTGTAAAAAAATATAAGGAAGATACGGTTAAGCAGCTTACCTATGAATTTGCTCTTGAGCAGACCCATACCGTTGTAGAAAACGTATTTTTTATTCCTTGGTATTACGGCGCAGAACCTCAGCCTACTTTGGGAGAAACGCAACCTAATCTAAACATTAAAGGAATCAAGGTATTTAAGGCTAATTTCTTTCTAATTCAAAAAATATATCTAGAGGAAAATTTATGATTCACGAAATAAATGTTATAGGAATTTCATCTGAAAGGTTAGCTTTTGAAAGCAAGTATGTTCCTTTAATCTCATTTAATGATGAAGAACAGAAAGAAGCTGTTGAGAATTATATAATTGATGAAGCAAATAAATTTTTTTCAGAAATATTAAGGCAACCCTTTCATAGTTTAGTGCCGCTACCTTATCCAAAACTCATTACAGAAAAAGATTTTGAAAAAATTGATATAAGCTATTTTTATGAAAATTTTTTCAACGACTTAGAGCGTAACGATAATGGTAAGTTAGAAGCTAAAATTAAATGGGGCATCACTTTTGATGAAAAGTGTACTCCGATTCAGGTACGTTACCTAAGCCCATACTATGCCGACGAAAAAGAAAAAGCGAAACCTTCTAGTTGGGATAAAAGGAATAAGCGTCATTACCGTCGATACGGCACTATAGGCATAAATGGAACTCCGGTTTTTTACTATATTCATTTTTCAATTCAGGAAATATTGGATGTAATTAAGAAATTACCGAACAATTAAAACTGACAATCTTATCAACTTGCAGGTAGTATCACTAGTGTAATTACTCTGTCGCTATTAGTGTTTTCTGATAAAAGCAGATATGTTGAAAATGATCGCCTCCTACCCGAAAACCTAAACTAACAAAGCATCCAAGTTATACTGGTTAGCAAATTCCGATCGCACTTCCCCAACATACCAATCATCTAAACTCAAAAACTCAGACAATTCTTGATAGTTAAAATTAGCATAATTTGTGATATAATATAAAGCAATTTGCTATAATATTTCTGGTAAATGTTAATCCAATGGTTCTCCAAGCAAGGTCGATCGCAGCCAAACCAACTGTCACCTGGGAACCCCTACCAGCTAACTTCGTATTACCCGACGATCCAGTGGAAAATACTCAACAACCTTCTCTGGCAGCGGCTCTCACCGATGCACTAGGAGCGGCTGATTTTATCCATCCAGAAATGCTAATTGCCTCTAATTTAGCACTAGTCGCAACTGTCAATAAAAATATTGTAGTCAAAGCGCCAGATTGGTTTTATGTGCCGCAAGTGCAGCCTGTTGCAGAAGGAGTAATTCGCCGTAGTTATACTCCTAATATTGAGGGTGCTAACGTTGCAGTTGTGATGGAGTTTCTGTCAGAAGCAGAGGGAGGAGAACTATCAATTCGATCGACTCCGCCTTATGGCAAACTCTACTTTTACGAACAAATTCTGCAAATACCAACTTATGTCACTTTCGATCCCTACGAAGTTAGTTTAGAAGCGCGTTATTTGCAAGATGGACAATATGTTTTACACTCACCAAATGAGCAAGGTCGAGTGTGGATTCCACAATTAGAATTATATCTGGGAATTTGGTCGGGAGAACGATTAGGACAAACGATGAATTGGCTACGTTGGTGGGATAATTCAGGTAATTTGTTGTTGTGGAGTTCTGAACAAGCGGAACAAGAACGCCAACGCGCTGAAAATGCGATCGCACAACTAGAAGCAGAAAAACAACGATATCAAAGTTTAATAGAACGATTACGAGAAAAAGGAATTGACCCAGAACAATTATAAGCAATTAATCGCAGAAATCTCATAAAAACCCGGTTTCTTCAAGAAACCGGGTTTTTGCTATGATAATTGAAGCAATTAATACAAGTATGACCGCAGTCAGCGCCAAACCATACTAAAAATAATAACTATAAATAGGAGTAATTATGCCCAGTTTTGATGCCAATCCTGCCAATATTGGCGATTTGCTGCAAATTATTCGGGATGGTTACGAAATTAACTTGATGGCAGGAGAATACAAAGGGCCATTTATTATTGAAAAAGCGATCGCCATTCGCGGAAATGGTGCAGATACAGTTATTTTTACAGCTGATGAACCAGCAATAATCGTCAAAGTTGCAGGGGTGCGAATTGAGAATTTGGCGATCGCACGCACGGTGGGAGGCGATAAGGGAGAAGTGGCGCTTTTGGCAGAAAAAGGGACTTTACCTATTTTAGAGCAAGTTCGATTGACTGGAATAGCGGAAAATGTTCGTTGGTCAGGTGTTAACTGGGATATTCCGGCGGTTTTGGATTTTGGGGAAGTGGAAAGCGATCGCTTAGTGCAGCGTTCTTGGCAATTACAAATTGGCGCACCTTGCGAAATTGTATCCGATCTTAGTTGGCTTAATGTACAGCAAAATTACTTATCTCCAGGGTTACAAAATATCGAGATTAGTTTGAACTCCAAAGACATTTTGCCAGGAACAAATTTATCAGGTTTTATATTTTTAGCTGACTCGGAAGAGATTCGAGAAATTGAAGTTACTGCCACAGTTAAAGCAACCTCTAATTTGCCATATCGAGAAAGCATTCTTACTAGGGAAAGTGAGTTAGAAGAGTTAGTAACGGAAAAGTTTGGTTATCGCTTTGTTGGGGAGAATGGAATTAATAATTTGATTAGCGATCTCGAAGGAAAAGCGGCGATCCAAAGGTATTTTGATTTTGGGGAAAAACGCGATCGCGCCGAAGAATTACTAGATAAAATTGTCGGAGAAGAACCACGTTTATTTTACCTGCGTCGTCGGGGAGAGGGACAGGAAATTGGGGAAGAAAAATGGGAATTGACACTTGCAACCGATCGCGATGATGTGGAATTACCAACCATCCTTAAAGAAAGGGAAAAAACCTTAAATTTGGTGGCAGTTATCAGTCAAGATGGATATGGCGGTTTGCGGATTTTATCGGCGCGATTATTATCAGCAGATAAGGGAAAAGTAGATGCTTTTAGCATACCTTATCAGATTCGGTTGTTGCGCGATCGCCAATACCGGATTGGCATACCGCGATCGGTTATTTCCCAGATGGCAAATGTACCTTTCTGCGGCGATCATCTACCAACAGAAGAACAGTTACAAGCTTGGAAAACCTTTTTAAATATTGAAGAACGCATGGCTAAAGAACGGCAATTTTGCGTTCCTTTTATTAATCATAACTATGGTTCAGCAACTCGGAAAATCACCTTTGAAATTGATGCGAGTAAAGCGACTATTGATAGTGTTTCTGGAGATTTTATTAAAGCAGATAATTTTTGGCAACGAGCGGCGAAAGCACGGAATGAAGATATTCAACTTTTGGAAATAGAACCTGATAGTAACGGCGAAAAAATTGAGTATAGATTAGGAAGTGTGGAAGAGATCGATCGAGAAAAAAATTTGCTTCGCATCAGGATAGATGCCGAAATTGTCGATCAAATAATTGAAGGAAATTATCAAATCCCCAAACGCGGATTTTTATCTTTCGAGGCAGCAGGCGATTTAAGTCAAATTAAACGAAAGAAAAGAGCATTAGAAGAACTACAAAAAGGAAACGCACAAAATCCTTATTTAGGTGAATTTTTCTTCGATGCTGCTAAAGCAAGACCTCTGCAAAGACAGATTAAACTAAAACCGGAAAATTTGTTATTACCCGCTGCTAATCCTGACCAAATTGCCGCAGTTGAAGCGGTACTTTCTGCGGATGATTTGGTGCTAATTCAAGGGCCACCAGGTACGGGAAAAACAACAGTAATTGCCGAAATTTGTTATCAAATTGCTTTGCAAGGTGGCAGAACTTTGATTGCTTCCCAAGCAAATTTAGCAGTAGATAACGCACTCAGCAGATTAATTCATAGTCCGGTAATTCGTGCTTTGCGAAAAGGTCGTGCAGAGAGAGTTGAGGAAGAAGGATTACCATTTTTAGAAGAACAAGTAATTGGTACTTGGCTGAAAAATACGGCAGAAGATTGCGAAAAGCGGTTGTTGAAAAGAAAAGAGAATATCGAGTTTTTTCGTCAGTTGTTGGCATCAGCAGAAAAATTTACCAGTTATTTGAAAGCGGAGGAAACTGTTGAGCGAAACCAAAGAACTTGGCAGAGTCGCTTGGTAAGGACTAAGGCAGAAGAGAGAGAAATAATCAGTCAAATTTCGGAGATTAAAGCACAAGAAACTCAGATTAATTCGATTGTTTCCGGTTTAAATTCTCTGCTAAAATCTGCTAATTCAGTTAATTGGGAAAATCCAGAGGTATTCTATTTATTAGAGCGGTTAAAGAAATCGGCAACTAATGATAATTCTTTAAAAGAATACATTGCTAATGTGCAAGCATCGGTAAATTTAGCTAAGAGAATGGGTTTAGTTTCTCCAGGCGATCGCGAAACATTTGGGTTAGCTGCTTGGTTGCGGGATACTGTTCCTAATTGGGTTTCGGAAGCTGAAAGGGGAGTAGGGGAAGCTAAGAGTGCGATCGCATCAATTAACGAAACTCAAAAAGCTGTACAAACTTATCAGCAATATTCTGCCAACGTTGCTCAACTGCAAAGAAACTACCAGCAAATGTTGACAGAACAACAAAATATTCAAACTCACAAGTTCGATCGAATTTGGCAACAGATAATTGAAAATATTCAGTTGGGAGCTATCAAAGCATTATTGAGTCAGCATGGTTGTTTGCTCTCATACAATGGCGAAACAGTGCAAATAGGTATTAGCTCTCAGGGATTATTGAAATTAGCGCAACAGAAATTACCCGATATTAAAGTTGCTGTTGTCAAAGTTTTTAATCGAGATTTAAAAGTAGGATTAGTAGTAGGAAATGCGAACTCACAAAGCGGATCTACTCAGCTATTTAATGAAGATTTAGCTAATCTGAAAATACAAATGTCTGAGTCTCAAAGGCAATTAGAAAATTTGCGTCAACAAGCTGGGATAAAAGCTAGTCGTTGCCGATCGCTTTTAACCGAATTAAAACAGTTTGCCAAATTGCCGGAAACTTTACGCACTATCGTAGAAAGATGTTTGCAAAGTACTTCAATGTCAACTGTTTTAGCAGAATTACCAATATTATCGGCGCAAGTGAGTGACTGGGAAAACGGTATTACTAATTTGAAAAGGTTGATTTCGTTATTAGATCCTTTGGTGGCACTAGCAAATATTAAAACTAACCTGAATCACGATATTTCTAAGTTACAAGAAACTGGGGAAACTGCCAACGGAAAACTGAAAGAATTACAAAACAAACTGCGGGAAATAGAAGCGCAATTAAAACAGAAACCTTCAGAACAATTAATTAGCGATCGCAAATGGTGGGAGTCAGCATGGCAAGCAATACCCGATCGACTAAAACCACCAATTCCCTCAACAGGTTTATCCGATCCAGACTTTTTACGCACCGTAAAAGCGCAATTCGACGCTTGGCAAACAGAATTAGAAAAAGAAGAAGCTTATCTCAGTCGCTACGAAAACCTCGTCCAAGATTGGATTCAAAAATTACGCAATCCCTCAGCACAAGATCGCACCGAATTACGCCGAACTTATATTGATAATGCTAACGTTATCGGCATTACTTGTGTGCAAGCTGCGGGATATAGTTTTGCCAGAGAATTCAATAACTTTGATGTAGTAATTATCGATGAAGTCAGTAAATGTACGCCGCCAGAGTTACTAATTCCGGCATTAAAAGGCAAGAAATTAGTGTTAATTGGTGACTATCGCCAGTTACCGCCAATGCTGCATGAAAATAGCATCGAAGAAATTGCCGAAGAAATGGGAAGTACTAGAGAAGAAATGGAATTTTTAGAAGAATCTTTGTTTAAAAGACAATTTGAAGCTGCATCAGAAAGTATCAAATCCAGGTTAACAATTCAGTATCGAATGCACCCAATTATTATGGGTGCTATCAATCAATTTTACGCTCATCGATTGGAATGTGGAATTGTTGATGTCGATCGCCAACGCGCACACAATCTAAACGGCAAAATTATCCAAGAAAATCACCATTTGATTTGGGTAAAAATGCCATTAGAAGAAGGTTTTGCGGAAAGACAAGAGGGAACTTCTAGAGTTAATATTAAAGAAGTGGATGCGATCGAACTTTTGTGTCAGGAAATGGAAGCAGCTTGGTTGACCAAAGTTGCAGAAGGAAATCCCCGCAAAGAAATCGGTATCATTACGTTTTATGGTGCTCAATTGAGACTAATTGAAGAAAGAATCAACCCAAAAAACTTTCCCTCCCTGCAAATTAGAACAGGTACAGTTGACCGATTTCAAGGTATGGAACGCGCCGTAGTTATTGTTAGTATGGTTCGCAATAATAGCAAGAGAGATGTAGGATTTGCCAAAAAGTTAGAACGGGTAAATGTTGCTTTTTCTCGCGCACAAGAGTTACTAATAGTTGTCGGTTGTCATTCCTTATTTACTCAGGAAGCGCGGGGAGTTGGTAGGATGTATTCTAATATTTCTGATATCGTGCGTCGTCATGGAGGATTAATTGATGTTTCTAGCATCCTCTCCTAAACCAATTGATGCCAATCTAAAAGAAACAGCAGACAAAATTGAGCAGCAAAGTCCAGGTTTATCTGTCTTGGCGGCGCGTCAATTTCGCTATGGTGTCTCGCAAGTTTCACTAGAGGTTACTATTAGCGAACCTCGGAAATTTAATGTATTGGAAGAGTTCATTCTTCGCGCTGGAATTGAACTTGAACCGCCACCAAAGGTGGATGAATTAGCAACTGTACTCGGACTCGATCGGGTATTTGTGGAAAATACTACTCGAACTCTGCGAAGTTTACAGACTTTAGCTTGGACGACTGATGGATCGATCGCACTTACCCCCCAAGGAAGACAATTTTATGCTCAAGGTTCTGTTCCCCAACCCCCACAAACTAAACAAATTTATGCCATTACAGATCCACTAAATTGTAATCTTTTTTTTCTAGCTTCTGCTTTGGAGGAAACCAAAATTGACTTGCCAGAATTGGAGGATTTTATGGCGATCGAGAATAGATCGCCTGATATTTATTCCTTGTCACTTGCAGAATTTCAGCAACTAATAGAAGCTTCCAGTTTAGGACTTCACGCACCGAAAGAAGGCAAAATCATCACCGAAGCAAGTATCATAGATGAACCAATAAATATCTGGCAATCTATCTCAATATTCGTAATTTTTGACTTACTTGAAGATAAAATAAACCTGCAAGTTAGACGCGGTAAGCAAGTTTTAGAATATCCCTCAACTTGGTTGAATGTTATACAACAAGCAGGGATGATTTCCTTACAAGATTTGTTCTCTCTGAGTGAAGAAACTATTGCCAGCGAACGCAATCTCTTAATGGAAGCGAAGAATGCAGAAGTTGAGGCAAGAATTGAAAAGATTAATCATATAGCAATTGAAAATGTTCTCGAAAATCGGACTAATCCACAAGCAAATAAAACTGCCTTAATTGCTGATAAAGGTAGTGTTATTTTGTTGCGAGACAGTCAGATTCGCACAGCGTTTTTAGATACTTTAAAATCGGCGCGTCAAGAGATACTGATTTTTTCCCCTTGGGTGAGTGAAGAAGTAATAGATGATGAATTTATCAAGCTGCTGGAGAATCTTGCTAAACAGGGAGTTTCAGTTTTAATTGGTTATGGAATTGCCCGAAAACAGGAAGAAGAAGAACGACAAATTACCCCAACTCTTCAAGAAAAACTAACCGGAATTAAAACCCCAGATAATTTACCAGCGGTGCAGATATTTTGGTTAGGAAATTCTCATGCCAAGGAAGTAGTAGTCGATCGCAAAATTCACTTATGCGGTTCTCACAACTTCCTTTCTTATCGCGGAGATAGACTCCCCAGGGGAGAAACTGTTTATAAAGTAACTATTCCCGAACAAGTTCAAGAAGCTTACCAATTTCTCGCCAGTCGATTCAACAAACAAGCGCAAAAATTATGGAAAAATGCCTTAAAAATGGGCAATGAACAATCTGCTGAAGCTGCGATTTGCGTATGGTTTACACTCAGTATGGAGGAAGAAGCATTAAAACAGCTACAGCAAAATAACTGGTTGAAATTGTTACCGATTTGGTTGAAGTTAGGATTTCAAGGATTAAAATCGAAAAAGATATCATCTGATTCTGAGTATTTTCCAACGGCGCTTTCTTTGCTGACCCAGTTTTCAGGAGAAGATGCAAATATTGAGTTATTGCGAGAAGGTTGGCGAAAAGTTATTGGTGCGATCGCTACTCAAAATCCTGACCAAGCTGTAAAATTATTAACTGATGAAATATGGACAGAGTTTACCCGCCTTGGGATTGCAGAGTCGCCTATTGATTCACCGCAAAAATTCATCGCAAAATATGTTTTAGAACAACAAGAAGCTAAGAAACCGACAAAAAATAAGTCTCAAACTGTTTCCCAGAAAAAAGGTAGAAAGAAAAATTGAAGGTTTTTATTTAAAGGTTCCATTCTTGCAGCAAGGTAGGTAGGTAGAATCTCCCAGATTTTTCAGGTTATATATTAACAATGTTAATATCGAAATATCCAAACAGAGGAAAAGCAGTATGGTACAACAAATACCAACTGAAACCAAACCAACAATAATCTACCCTGACAGTGACGGACAACCAATGTCAGATAACACTGAACAATTCCGATGGATTGTTTTTCTTAAAGAAAATCTAGAAATCTTATTTGTTAATAACCCAGATGTATTTGTTGCAGGTGATTTACTTTGGTATCCCGTCGAAGGAAATAACAAAATTCGCCAAGCACCTGACGCAATGGTTGTTTTTGATAGACCAAAAGGAAAACGCGGTTCTTATAAACAATGGTTAGAAAATAACATCCCTCCCCAGGTAGTCTTTGAAATTTTATCTCCAGGGAACACAGTTACAGAGATGTCAAGAAAACTTTTGTTTTATCAACATCATGAAGTTGAAGAATATTATGTTTATGACCCAGAAAAAGTGGAATTGACTGGTTTTATCCGTTCGGAAAATCAGTTAGCAGAAATTGAGGCAATTAATGGTTGGGTAAGTCCGCGATTAGGGATTAAATTTGAGTTAAATTCTGATACGTTAGAAATTTTCCGTCCCGATGGACAGCGATTTCTTACTTCTGTGGAATTGGATCGATCGCGGGAAGAGGAACGCCAACGTGCTGAGGAAGAACGCCAACGTGCTGAGGATGCGATCGCACAACTCGAAGCGGAAAAACAACGATATCAAACTTTAATAGAACGGTTACGAGAAAAGGGAATTGACCCCGAACAATTATAAGCAATTGAGTAGGTGCAAATAAATAAAGTGACAATAGTTATCTAAGGATGGGGTGGGCAGGAGCGCCCGCCATTATTTTCACGGGGGTGCAAAATCGGAGTTTGATTTAATTGATGAAATGGTTGATGACGGGATTGTTTCTCCACTTGAATGTCAGGTTACTTTGGTTTAAACCATTGATAACAAACAAGCTGAATATCTTCTTCTGTAATGATATTAATTGGCTTTAATTCTGCTTCCTCTTCAAGCTGATAGTACTGATCTTGGTCAACAAATAACTCATCAAGATCAGAAACTAATAAATTTAAATCTTTGTGAGCAACATATTTTTTCCAGATTGCTTTTAGATCGCGATCGTAGATCCGAAGATCAACCTTTGTAATCACCTTTAACACCAGTTCCTTGGTTTCTTCCTCGATGGGAGTATCTGCTATCTCGTGGGACAAAGCATAGTAAATGTTTTGTAAAACCTTGCTCAATTTAGGTTTGATTTGCCTGCTAGTTTCCTGTTTTTTAAAATATCCCATTAAATTACTTACAGCAGCATCTAAAATATCAAAAATTGTGCCATCAAACTTCACTGGTAACATTTGGTCAGGAGATAGAAAATCTTCCGCTTTGCACTTCAACCAGTTAAATATTTGCCGTTTGTCACTGATTAAATTCTCTGGTTTTACCGAAATGACACCATCAATGTAGGGGTAAAAGTGCCAAAAGTGTTGCTCTTGAGCATGAAACGCCAGAAAAATTCCTCCATTTTTAGCTTCGGGAATAGAAAGATAACGGGTACTGTGAATTCCCAGTGGAATTTCCTCAGCTGCTTCCTCACCTTCTTGCTTGAAAAATTCTAATAAAGGCAACCGCATTTCATCAAGAGAAACTAAATCAACAGCTTGTTCTAATTCCTGTAAAATTGCTTCTTTATCTGCATCTGTCTTTGCTTGCTTAAGTCGGTATAATTCTTCGAGGGATTTCTCGGAAATAATTTCGCCTAAAACGCTTGCATCTAATCCCACTTCTTTATCAATTATAGCAATCCGAGTTTGCAGTCTTTTCACTAATCCAAGTAAAGATTCTAAACCTTCTTCCGGGAAGCAATTATAAATAAATAACTCCTCATAGTTAGTACCTAAACGGTCAATTCTACCAGCACGCTGAATCATCCGCACAGGATTCCAATGCAAGTCATAGTTAACTAATACACCAGCATCTTGTAAGTTTTGTCCTTCCGATAAAACATCAGTACAAATCAGAATATCAATTTCCTGATTTTGCTGTTCCGATTCAGTTTGGGAGTTAGCTTTAGGTGCGAAACGGTTAACTTTTTCCTCTCGTTGTTTACCGGGAGTTTCACCAGTTATTTTATCAATTATCGGCGATCGATCCTCTCCTGCCATCGACTTTAACCATTTCTCATCTGAAAGCAACTGATTGTATAAATAATTCGTCGTATCTTTAAAATAGCTGAATACCAAAATTTTCTGACCTTTTAGTTCGGTGGTAAGTAGTTGTTTGAAGGCGGCTAACTTGCGATCGTAATCTTTTCCCAATTCTACATTTTGCTGAATTTGTGTTAATTTTATTAAGATAATATTGAGCAAATTAAGGTCAGATTCAATTTGCGATCGCATCTGTTCGATCTGGTAATCTTTAGGGTCAATTTCCGGCAAAGATTCTATTAATTCTTCTACCGAGCTACTCTCCTCTTCATCTGTTTCCGTCACCAGAATTTTGCGAAAGTTATTACTATCTAACAGTTTACCTCTTTCTAATAAACTAAAAAACCGCTCTTGAAAATTTTTTTGATTACGAATACTGGTTTCAAAAGCAATCAATGAACTTTCTAATCGCTTCAAATACAACGTTTTCATCAAAGCAACAATAGCTGCGTTTTTCTTAACTTGAACTTCATCTGACTTTTCCTGCTTTTTCTTAAACGCCCTAATATTATAAGGTGCTAGGTGCAATTCATCAATTTGATTAGCAATTCCCGCGTAAAGTCCCTGAAAGCTAGCCTCAAAGTTATAGCTGAATTGTTTTAATTGACGTTTGGGAAAGCGAATCTTTTTCCCATCGATATAAATTTCTTCTCCAGCTTCTTGTCGCTTAATCACATCTTGACGAGAACGCCTCACCATTGTTTGAAACAGCAGTTCAGTAGTTTCTTTTCCTCCTTTAGCTAAAGCTTCAAAGTAAGTTTTAAGATGGGAAATTCCCGATTCGCGGTAATAGGTGTCATTATGGCGAGTCAGTAGCATAATTTGATGATAAAGGTCATATATGCTAGTATTAATTGGTGTCGCAGTTAGCAGCAATACCCGCTTATCTCGCTTGCCGCTACCAATCAGTTTTTGGAGATTTCGGTATCGGTTTGTAGCTGAATTACGAAAGTTGTGTGATTCATCTACCAGGATAATATCGTGCTTGTTATAGCGGCGAGTTTCAAAGTTTTTCCGGCTAATTTCTTCTTGGGAAAGTACATCAGCTTTGATGCCATAATCATTTAATTTTTTCAACCAAACTAAATCCCTTAATTGGGCTGGACATACGACGATCGCACGGGGAACATAACCCGGTTTTCTCTCTTTAATTAAGTAATGTTCCAGCACTCTTAAGCCGATATAAGTTTTCCCCAAACCTACGGCATCTGCAACGATACAACCTCCATGTTTTTGGATTAACCTAATAGCTCGTTCAAAACCTTCTTGCTGGAAACTGGCTAATTCTACAGAAGTACCACTGCTTCCTTGTAATAATCTATCTTCTTTAAATAGTTCATAAAGTGCTTTCAAAAATACCTGATAAGGAGTATAAGGTTTGCTGCCAAATTTAGAGGCATTCAAAGCATCGATTAACTTGGCTTTATAATCTTTATCAACACTTTGGTCATTCCAGAATTTTTCAAACCAATTGTAGCGTAAGTCTTGGGCAATATTTCGTTGTTTATTTAGGACGTTCAATTCTGTGTTACTGCACAATCCTGACGGAGTGAAATTGCTAGAACCAATAATGCTATAATCATCAAAAATATAAGCTTTGGCGTGCAGAAATTGTCCGCGATCGCCAACTGCTCCATAGAGTCTAACGTGGATATGTTCTTGCTGTAAATAGGCAATTAAACGGTCAATCAAATGTTTATATTTTTGCTTAAATTTTTCTTTTCCTAGTTGTTCTTGAACCTCGCGACGTAAGTATCGAATTAGGTCGATGCGATCGCTTTCTGCTGGTCGAATTGTCGGATCGCGACCTATTAGTAAACGCAAACTTTTTAGGGTTTTTAGTTCATTTTCTAACTTAGCCCATGCTTCGATACGGAAAAATCCGGTAGCAATATCCAGGTTAGTTTGGGTTTCGTGGAGAATGAGCGATCGCAAAACTTCTTCTAGTTTATTATCTTTACTGTTGTCAATGTAATCCGGCAGTTCCATAATTTACCAATCTCTATTTTTAAATTAGTTAAGTAGAGACGTTTCATGAAACGTCTCTACAAATCTTGAAACGTCTCTACAAATCTTGAAACGTCTCTACAAATCTTGAAACGTCTCTACAAATCTTGAAACGTCTCTACAAATTTTCAGCTTCCCATCGATTGCAAAAGAGAACCAACAACAGGATTGATCCGCCATAAGTCCTTGCCATCTTCCTTACCAGCAGGACTCGCAAGACTTAGCAAATCTGCCCATCTGAGGACTTTATTAATAAGTTCAGCCGGGATACCATCTGTTAAATCAACTAAATCATCAGCAGAGACTTTATCATCAGGAAATTGGCACAAGTCCGCTAAAGCACGCAAAACTTTCTGTTGTTCTTGGCGGTCAATTCCTAATAGTAATACCTGCTCACGCGCCGTTTGGGAATCATGCAATGAATCTTTCAACTTTTGCAGATGAGATTCCCAGTGATGGATGTCAGATTTAGAATTTTGGTAAAAACGCTGAAGCAGGATCGACCAATTTCCTGTAACTGCGGTGATGTTTTGACGGGCTTTTCGATCGATAGTAAAATTACAATCATCTAGCCATTGTCGAAGCGCCGCATCATGCCAAGGTTTTAAACTGATGGTCAGTTCCTTAACCCCATCAAAATCTTTGGTATGTTTGTTAATCAAATGCCATGCTTTTTGAGGATCGGCAATGAAAACAACCCGCACAAATTTTGTTTTCGATCTCAATTTTCCCACTTGCCTTTTCGCCTCATCAAGAAAGTGGTGATTCCAAGGACAGGAAGCAGACACAAAAATAACGGTTGTACCATCTTTCTGCCGATTGCCAATAATATCTTGCAAGCGCTGAGTAAAATCAACTTCAGCTAGGATATCCTCCAAATAGTAGAAGAATTCTTGTTTCTTACCGAACATTGATTCCAGAAAAACCTTTAAGTCGTCAAGTCCTGCTGCTTGGCAACCAAATATAATCGAAACGTCATTTTTATTGCTTTGAAGTTGTGATTCCTGTTGGGCTGTTAAGGGACTACGCCGGGAATCATTCTTGATACCAAGAGAAGATCGAAAAGTAGCAGGTTCATATACCAGAGGAACTTCACGGGATTTGTCAAGTGCGGCATAAATCTCTTCTGGGGTTCCCATAAGTAGCGATACGTTGCGACTTCTGAGTGTAAAACAAGCATTATCTGTTTCATGTAAAACCCCTAAACCGACCATTTCTTCCAAGAGAACTTGAATTTCATCTAATGACAGATCTTGGAAACCTTCCGACCACCACTCCATCACTCGTTCCCGAATAAAAGACACATTAAACCGATCGACATTGCCTGCTTTATTCTCCAGGATTTCGTAAGCAATAGAGTAAGCAATCACCTCGTAGCGCTCATCCAGTCCCAATGTCAGCATAAAGCGATCGCGGATCTTTTTCCGCAGGTCTTGATTATTGTAAGCTTCATCAACCTGCTGCGAATTGATTACATAAGGAGGACTATTTTTGCCATCAAAATTGACAACATCAGGGTTAGTAAAGTGCTTAAGCAATTGTTCGCAATAAAGTTGGATCAGACTGGGATAGTAGTTAGTTTGCGAGAGAATCAGCGTAATCAGTTCAGGTGATTCAAAGCGATATCCAATGCTAGCTAATGGGCGTTCAATTAAAGCTCTTGCTTCGCGCATTTCGCCATTTTTCAGCAGAGGGCCAATACAAATTGGTTCTCCAAAATGTGCAAGAGGATGGTTTTCCAGCCTGGTAGTACGTTGAACGTTATGTAATCCAGCAAATACTACCTTAAAACGTCGGTTTGTCTCCAACATTAATGTTCTTAATTCATCGCATCGCGGAAAACCTTCCTTGCCATCTGCTTTCAAGAAATTATCTGCCTCATCCAACAACAGCAGAAAGCGCCGCTGGTTGTTTGCATCCAACCAACTTTTAATTTGCTGTCGTAGGCTTTTGGCATTAGGAGGATTACGTCGCTTGGCATCCAGGATTTGCAATTTCTCTAATTCCTCTATAAGAAGAAGCCAAATATCATCTAGAGGTTGCTGTTGTCCAACTTTTTTGATATCTAACAAAAGAGATATCCTGCCTTCATTTGGAGCATGAAAAGTCCGGTGAACGTAGTTAAGCAAAACCGTTTTACCTAACTGCCGACCGCCATAAATTAAACAAGAACCCATCGGATCGACGATCGATTGTCGTTCTCTTTCCCGTCCATAAAACATTTCCGGTACAAATACGCCCGCCGCTGTCGTATAGGGTTCTAGGAAAGTAAAGGGTAAACTACAGTCAAACAATACAGGCAGACGTGCGCCTCTTTCTCCACAGAGATACAACATGAGGCTGTCATCTATGACAATGAAAGTGCGGCGACGTTCCCGACACAAACGAGCCAAGTCGCGCCGTCTTTTTTCCGTCATTCTTCCGAAATGGAACACGATTACCGGAGAACCACTAGAAGTATCTCCCACAGCATTGAGCAGATCCTCTTCAGTTGGTCTATCCCATACACAAAGAATGCGGTAATGTCCCTTAGCTTGTGAGCCAAATGCGGGAACAGGACAACGATTTTTGTCTTGAATCAGTTCAGTGGTAACGTCAATCCTTGTATAATTCCCAAATTTACTAATGTTGATTGGTGCCGTGTTCAAACTGAAATAGCTTAGAATTTGACCAACATCTTTCTCTGTGATTGCTTGTTTCCTTCCTTTGACCGCAAACCAAGTATCCAGTATTTCAGAAGCTTGTTTAGCAGGATTTCCCTGTACTTTCTGCATCTGAATTGGCCCGATATTTTTACCTTTTAAAATATCGTTAATCAGTTCGCGGCGTTTATTTTGATTCCGGTCAGTAGGCTCAAGGACATCTTCGATCTTGGCATACTTCTTTAAGAAGTCTATAAATGCAGGTTCTCTTTGATCCTCTGGTTCGGGAATTGTTTGCCCCTTCTGAACCATATTTATATATTCATTAGCAACCAAAACATTACCTTCATCCAAAACACTGCTAATTCTGCTATAAGCTGGATGCTGTGAACCTATCTCCCGCAGGAGTGTCTGCCTATATTCATCAATTTTTTCGGCTTTGTTGTCGTTAATCTCCTTAGCTATAGCTTCCAATTTGGCAATCTTTTCGCCAAAACGAAGTGTTGTCGCTATAGCATTTTCTATGTTGTCAATCTTCCCCGCATAATCCAACCTATCTTTCTCTTCAAGCAAACCCAAAGCCACATCACCTTCGAGTTTTCTTCTAGTTGCCTTGAGGACTTCCTGCAATTGGGAACGACAATTATTAATCTGATGATTTCGCTGTTTTTCAAGCTCATCGATGTTAATTGATGCGTTAGGATAATTTTGCAGATATTCGATAATTCGATCGGTTGCTTCGTGGTCTTTTTTATTACTCCGAGCCTCGAAAGCTTGCCGCCAATTACAGTCATAAACCTGATTCAGAATCTCCTTCACCACTAAACTTTCGCTGCCTTCTTCCGGTTCCCAATCTGAATTCATTTGCACTGAAGGAAGTTTTAACAATTCTGCATGGAGGAGATATTTCACCTTTGGCTCAAATGTCGATAACGGCTGGTTTGGATTGAAGAGATTGCGAATGTCTTCTACCGCTGTTCGACAACAAGCAATTCCAGCATTCACCAATACTGATGAATTTTTCTTACCCACCAAATCTAATTCTTGCAAAACAGCTTGGTGAAGATTTGCCAGATCTAGTTTCAATTGTTGAGTTTGTTTTTGATGATAATTGTTGCTTTTTTCCGGTCGAGATTCCTGTAGATCGATCCACTGACGGGCAAAATCAACTGCTTCAAGAACGTGCTGGCGAATCAGATTCAGCGGTTTACCAGTTATAGGCGTACTATTACCACGAATCTGATTGATTTCTTTTTGGGTACGTTTTACTTCTTCGTTAATTTTCGCTTCCGAAGACAATCTCTCAACATAAGATTTGGCGACATCTAGCTGGTTAAAATCGTTTTGCCTGAGCGGAAATAGCAGAGAATAAATAATTTTTTCTGGTTTAATCCACTCAGTCCAAACTGCCTTGGCTGGGTTATAAATCATATTTAAATGCGGAGCCTGAAACCACCAATCCTCGACTTTTTTCTGCAAAGAAGCTATTTCTGCTTCCCATACTGCCTGACTTTTTACTTTCTTGATCGCTGTTGTGTCTAAAGCTAAACGTTGATTTCCGTACTTGCCAATGATTTGGCAATATTCATAGAGTTGATTAAAATCTTTTCCCAATCGAAGTGAGTTGAGAATCTCGGAAGCATTAGTATTTGGTGCTAATAAGGCAGAACGTAAGGCGGCGGTAGCTAAAAGCAAACTAATTGCTTGGTTCCATTCACCTTCTCGATTGACAAAATAATCATTGAGCGAGTTAGTAAAGTCATCTTTGAGAATATTGGCAATTTCTCCACTTCCCAGGTCATAGCGTATATGGCGACCTAAAATAACTCCCCGAATTATTGCTGATGGCAAGTGAGGCTGAAAATTAGGGTGTTTGATTTCCAGGCAACGTGCTAAATGAAAAGCAAGGCTGAGTTGGTTTTCGTTTAGCAGTTGCCAAATGCGATCGCAAATAATTTGTGCCTCTTCTTCCCTAATCTCCTCACTAATAAGTTCAGTATTCTCTTCCTCTGCATCCGCTGGCATTAAATCGTATTCAGCCTCTACCTGGGCTTCTGTCTCTACCAACTCTGACGAGTCTTTCTCAGTTTTCAATATAGGCGACTGCGTTAGATTTTGAGGAGTTGCGATCGCTGTTTCAAATTCCTTAATTTCTGACTTTATTTCCGGTTGATTATGGCTAATATCTTCTGAAATAGATGTCTCATTATACTCTAATTTTGGATCGTCTATTCGTAAAATAGGCGCTGTTTCAACTTCAGGTAATATTTGGTAATTTATTTTACCATCACTTGAAATAATAAGTTTTCCCCTCAACGCCGCTACAGATAGTGGTCTACTGAATAATTTTTCGACGGAATCTTGTAAACTTGTGCAAGTATCGTCATCTAACTCATCGCCGCGTTCAATCAGCGTCAAAAGGTGCGAAAATGGATGATTGCCATCTGCTAAATTTTGACTGTCAGGATGTAAGTTAGATTCCTGTGACTCTGATATAGCAATTTTGAGGTCTTGAGCTTTTTTCTGGCATTCTTGCAAAGGTGGAAAATCGCTGTTATCTCGGTGAGCGATCGCCAAAACTCGCTCTAAAACCATTAAAGCATTTTCTCTCACTTTAGTCACCGCCAACCTTTTCTCCTCTGCTAAATCAATCTCTTCAAGCAAAGATTTGATATCTTTAAGAGAAACAATTTCAGCCAATTTTTTACTAGGCGACACTCCCAAAAATTCAGCCAAGGATAACACCTTAGTCCTAAGTTCAATAAATTTTTCTCGTGATTCTGCGAGTTCTGAAATCAGCTTTTCCGATATTGGTATACCTGGGTCAATTAGCTTCAGACGCGCCTGGGATAGCTGAGTATCCAGTTGGGCAAAAACTGACTCCATATATGCGATTTGTTCGCCTAATTCTGCTGAAGTATATTCCATATTTCTCCTGTCTAAATTCAATTGATTTTCTCTCATATCGTTCCGGCAATCCTCCTCTTGTAAATTCTTATTAGTCTGCCTATCGCCACTTTCTTCAATTGGCGAATCTCTCAGATAAGTCATTTGTTTATTATCGAGATGCTTGGGTTTATTAAATGTGTTTTGGCTAGTTAAGTGTGGGGTTGGCTTTGCCGAAATAACTTGTTGATTAATCATCGGATGTTCTCTATTTTTTCTATCTATTTGCTGGCTCAATTTACGTAAAATCTGCAATTGTTTCTTCTCAATTTGACGAACTCTTTCGCGGGTGATACCATAATATTGCCCAATTTCTTCTAAGGTTTTTTGACGACCATCGTCCAAGCCATATCGCATTTCTAAAATATGCCGATTGCGAGGACTGAGAGTATTTAGGAGAATTTCTATATCGATTTTGCGCGTGTAAACTTCCGGTGTTTCACCATCAAATTCAATCAAGTCTCCCAAGGTAAATTCCTGTGATTCACCAGTTGGCATATCTAAGGAAATCATGGGTAAAGCAGAGTTAATAATAAAGCGCAACTTTTCAGTTGTCATCTGTAAGCGATCGGCGATTTCTTCGTACTTGGGAATTCGATTTTTTTCTTGGGAAATTTGCTTGGTTGTTTTCTTAATCCGAGATATAGTTTCGTGGAGATGAACTGGCAAACGGATATTGCGAGAATGATCGGCGATCGCTCGTGTTATACTTTGCCTAATCCACCAAGTAGCGTAGGTTGATAACTTATAACCCTTTGTATAATCAAATTTTTCAACTGCTCGAATCAGTCCTAAATTTCCTTCCTGAATTAAATCTAAAAGTTCAACACCTCGATTAGCATATCTTTTGGCAATAGAGACAACTAATCGCAGATTTGCCTCTATTAACTTGTTCTTTGCTTTGCGCTTCTCTAACTCTTCTAAGTTGGCAAATTGACTAACAAGCTGAATCTCTTCTGATGATTTTAATAGTCGAATTCGACCAATTTCTTGTAAGTAGCTACCAACAGTATCTTTCCTGTCAAACTGCTGCTTGTATTCCCCAAATCTCAGAGTTTTTTGCTGAATTTGGTAAATTGTTTGGGCATCAAGGTTAAAAGCAGCAATTTTTTCTAATCTATGTAAATCAGCATAACTCGGATCGGCTAAATTAAACAGATACTTATGAATGTTGACCCTCAAATTCATCTGAGCATCAAAACTTTGCCAAGGACTAACTACCAATAACTGCTTATAGTCCTTTGTTGCTAACAATAATAAATAGTAATGGGGCTGACATAAACTCTTAGCAATTGCCAGCATTCTATTACTAACAGTCCTCTGGGAAAGCCACTCTAGAGGATTTAACTGGAATAGAAATATTTGTAGTTTTCCATTTCCTTGATTGGCAATTAAATAAGCGCGATCGATAGCTTCAGCACTTCGTTCTGGTAGTTGTAAATTGCCCAGATCTAACAGTTCACAAGTGGCGTTATAGCCTAACTTTTGAAATAGTCTAGCGACTTGTTCCGCGCTATGGGTATTTCGGATTTCATCCAGTTGTATTAATCGCTCAGGCATATTTTTACCAGAGCATTTTTAAAAAGCATTTCCTATTAATTATGTCAGAATTACAAATTTTTACATTTAAATATATTACAACTTTTATCGAGATGTTTGATACCGAGAAAACTCGGTAGTTCACTGACTATCTACAATCGATAAGCTAAGGAAAAATACTGATTTTCAGGCTTTTAGTTTGGGAAAGGGAGAGGGTCAACGGGAATATTTCAGAAACCCGGTTTCTTCAAGAAACCGGGTTTCTAGTCCAAGTAAAACTTTTTGCATCACCCCTCACCAAACTTGAGTTAAATCCAACACAAATCCTGGCAAAACATCCTCACCAGATACCGTTGTCGGAGATCCTAAAACCTCTACATCTTGACCTTGACGATATATTTCCACCTCCTTGGTTTTCCCATCAATTAACCAACCCAAACGCACAGCATTTTCCATATACTCCTGCATTTTTTCCCGCAGTTTTTTCAAAGAATCACTACTAGAACGTAACTCAACTACAAAATCAGGAGACAAAGGCGAAAACTCTTCTTTTTGCTGAGTTTCTGTTAAAGTTTCCCATCTTTCATTACTTACCCAACTCACATCAGGAGAACGAACTGCACCATTAGGTAAAGTAAAACCTGTGGAAGAATCAAAGGTAATACCTAAACCTGTTTGTCGATTCCAAAGCCAAAGTTGAGCATTTAGACCAGAATTTTGTTGTCCTGTCCAAGGATATGTCGGGGGCATAATAATAATTTCTCCGGTAGCAGTACGTTCTAGCCGTAAGTTTTGATTTGCTTGGCAGAGTTCGACAAAGCCTTTAGCATTAAGATGAGGAATAGTTAGTGCGATCGCATCCATAAACCACCAAAGAAAACTATTAAATTCGCCACTTTAATTTTAGATACCAAAGCGAGATCCCCGACTTCTTGGAGAAGTCGGGGATCTATGGGGATCTATTTACCTCAATTTTTAGCGTCCCATTCCGGGAATTAAACCAGAACTTAAACGTTTTACTGCTTTACCAGCTATTTCGCTATAACGCTGTTGTCCACACAAGATTTTTACCATTATGTCAGTTGCGGCTGGACGCTTGACACCAACTTTGTAACCAACTTTGGGGACGCGGTAAAATACACCCGCTAAACGTTGCGCCCACACCATATCACTGCCCCATTCTTCATTCACAATTTCGGTGTATTGTTCTAAAGCATTGATATTGCCGCCAATAGCTTGATCGATCGCTTCTGCTGCTTTCATCCCAGTAAACATTGCCGGACGAATGCCTTCAGCAGTAAAAGGATCGACCACACAAGCAGCTTCCCCAGCTAACAAGGCATTTTGGGTATGCAATTTTTGATTCCCATCCCACAAAGCTAGGGGATGATCGAATTGCTTATAGCTGTTCGCATTCAAACCGAAAAGCTTGCTGTATTCTGACAAAATACTCTTAAAATCTGGTTGATCTCCACCTTGGAATATACCAGCACCGATCGAATAACCGTCTGCTTTCGGGAAGTTCCAAAGATAGCCATTTTTTACCATCCCGAACTCAAAATGGATTCTCGGTTCTGATTCTATAGGGTTAGTTGTTTCCGCTTCTAGGGCTCCAGCTAAACGCTTTTTCCGTTCCTTAAAGCCCAACCATTTACTCATTGGCCCTTTTGCACCATCGGCAGCGATCAAGTAGCGACCTTCCACTGGGCCATTAGCGGTATTTACTTGCCAGCGATCGCTTTTAAATTCAATGCCCGTTACTTCAGTATTATCACGTAGTTCTGCGCCCTGTTTTTGTGCTTTTTGAATCAAAAAATGGTCGAAGATATCCCGGCGAACCACCCAGATAGGTTCGGAACCTTCAATTTTAGCCTCCACAGGGTCTTCCCTTTTCCATGTGTAACAAAGTTTACTTACTTTTAAGGAAATTGCCGGAGCAAAATCGAAATCAAACCATTCAGCAATCACCGGAGACACACCACCACCACAAGGTTTGTATCGAGGTAGGCTTTCCTTTTCCAAAATTAAGACTGACCTACCACGCTTTGCTAAATGATACGCCGCCGTTCCACCTGCTGGGCCAGCACCGACAATAATGCAATCAAACATAGTGCAAAAATTAGCTCCTCAATTAGCTAGGGTATGAATTTTGACCAACTTCCCAGGTCATCCTCTTGATCGGAGTTTAACAGGATTTTATTTGTTATTGCCACTTTATTTACTTAAACATCTTCAGGGATAATTTTTACATAATTTGCATTTTTTCTGATTCTCCTAGAAATTACTGAACGTGAATAACAGGGCTTTGTATCCAGGGAGGGTGAGACCCTCTGTTATTTCAAATAGCATATAATTACTTACTTATACTGATTACAAATTTTCTGTGAAGAGCCTAGTATTGGTTATAAAGTTTTTGTAACGCCCGAAGTTAATACTTGATTGATTCTTATTGCTCAAAAAACTCGCCTTGACTAAAAAAAAGCATTTAAACAATTCAAATTTCAAATTGCCAAATCGGACCACTAACTATTTATAAACAGACAAAATTGCTCTCACCCGCCCCCAGCCCCCCTGCGCCCTTTATTTGAGGATAAAAAGATGACTTGGAACGTTTGTATTCGCTACTCCAACGGAAAGGAAAAAGTACTCCGCTCTTACAGAAATCGGGAAAAAGCTCTGCGTTGTGTAGATGCAATATACAACACCTGGGGCTATCCACTACACTTAGCTTATATTGTGCGTGCAGGTGATGCCCAACAGATGTTTCAGACAGCCTAGTCCAAGAAAGATCCAAGGAAAGAAGGGATGTAAATTCAGCTTTTCCAGTTGTTTTTAACTGTATAGTTATTTCTGCTCCAGGGAACTAGCTCTAATTGTTAGTAGCTAGGAAGTGGCGTTAGACTGTGGTAATATCTTTCTCCTTCTCTTTGAGTAATTCATCAACTTTGGCAATATATTTGTCAGTCAATTTCTGAACTTTATCTTGGTTATCTTTAGCTTCATCCTCAGATAATTCGCCACTCTTTTCTTGCTTACGAATCGAATCAACAGCGTCGCGCCGGATATTGCGAATCGAGACTTTGCCTTCTTCAGCGTATTTAGCAGCTAACTTGACCAATTCTTTGCGGCGATCGCTTGTCAGTGGTGGAATATTCAAGCGAATTAGCGAACCATCATTGTTAGGAGTCAAGCCAATATCTGACAGAGAAATAGCTTTTTCAATCAGATTCAAACTAGAGCGATCGAAAGGTTGAATCGTAATCGTACTAGCATCGGGAGTATTGATACTCGCCAGAGATTTTAAAGGTGTGGGTGCGCCGTAATATTCCACCGTTATTTTATCCAAAAGCGAAGCATTAGCGCGTCCAGTGCGGATGGTGTTGAAAGATCGTTGAGTTGATTCAACAGCCTTGTGCATGTGGTCTTCAACATCAGGTAACTTCATATAATCCTCCCACGATGGTACCGATTTGTTCTCCTGTCACAGCCCGACGAATATTTCCCCGAACTCCCAGGTCAAATACAATAATCGGAATATTGTTTTCTTTACAAAGGGCGATCGCAGTACTATCCATCACTCGTAGGTCTTGAGTCAAAACGTGAGTGTAGTTCAAACTATGATAGCGACGAGCTTGAGGATTGATATATGGATCTGAATCATAAATCCCGTCAACTTTGGTAGCTTTAAAAATCACATCAGCATTGATTTCTGCTGCGCGTAGGGCAGCTGTAGTATCAGTAGTGAAGAAAGGATTTCCCGAACCTGCGCCAAAAATCACCACTCGTCCTTTTTCCAAGTGACGAATAGCGCGTCTGCGGATGTAAGGTTCTGCGACTTCCTGCATGGCGATCGCACTTTGCACTCGTGTTGGGACATTAATTTGTTCCAAAGCATCCTGCAAAGTCATCGCATTCATCACCGTAGCAATCATGCCAATATAATCTGCTGTGGCCCGATCCATGCCTCGTGCCGCCCCTTTCACGCCTCGAAAGATGTTGCCACCACCGACGACGATCGCTACTTGTACGCCTGTGCTGACGACTTCTGCCACTTCAGAGGCGATTTCCTGAACGACTTGGGGATCGATGCCATAGCCGAGCTCGCCCATGAGGGCTTCACCGCTCAGCTTCAGTAAAATCCGCTGGTATCCTGTACCCATGAAATGACTTATGGTTGCAATTAAAAATAGTATCCAATTAAAGATAACAGCACAAGTGACATTTTGTGTGTGAAGTATTTATTCAAGTTGCTGGTAGTCGGTAGTAGGTAGTAGGTAGTGGGATTCGTACTATCCAATAGCAACTTAAGTTATTTATCTAATTGTTCACAATAAAGAGAGTGATTGCTTTTCCTAATAATGTCATGACTAGCTCTATTTCCAGAACAACTGTGACAACTCAAACTTGGACTTGGCGAGGTTTTCCCATCTGTTACCAAGCACAAGGCAACCAAGGGCCTGCTATGGTTTTAGTACATGGATTTGGGGCTTCTTGGGCGCATTGGCGGAAAAATATTCCCCAACTGGCGCAAAATGCGCGAGTTTTTGCCATTGACTTAATTGGTTTTGGGGGTTCGGCGAAACCTGCGCCGGGGGCGGAAATTAACTATACTTTTGAAACTTGGGCGCAGCAAATCGGTGATTTTTGTCGAGAAGTGGTAGGTGAACCAGCTTTTTTGGTGGGGAATTCGATCGGCTGTATAGTAGCAATGCAAGCGGCTGTAGACTTTCCCGAAATGGTTAAAGGGGTAGCACTGCTCAATTGTTCTTTACGATTGTTGCACGATCGCAAACGCGCCACCCTACCCTGGCACCGTCGCTCTGGTGCTCCCATTGTCCAAAAAATCTTAGCATTCAGATTAATCGGGCAATTATTCTTTAGTCAAATAGCCAAGCCGAAAGTAGTCAGGAAAATTCTCCTGCAAGCTTACAAACGTCCCGAAGCAGTCACAGACGAACTAGTAGATATGTTAATGGCACCAGCCTTAGATCCAGGCGCAGTAGATGTGTTTTTAGCATTTACTCGCTATTCTCAAGGGCCATTACCAGAAGATTTGTTACCAATTTTGCCTTGTCCAGCAATTATGTTATGGGGAACAGATGACCCTTGGGAACCGATCGATTTAGGAAGAGAATTAGCCAAATTCCCCCAAGTAGAAAAGTTTATTCCTTTAGAAGGTTTAGGTCATTGTCCCCAAGATGAAGCGCCAGAAGTAGTCAATCCCATTTTAATTGATTGGATTTGCCAAAAAACCAAGTAATTTTAGATTGATTGTTTTTAGTGTTTGTTGTGAGGACTTCAGTCCAAATTTTGTTTCTTCCAGAAGGACTAAAGTCCTGACAACGAACTCACAGAAGGACTAAAGTCCTGACAACGAACTAATTGCCAAATTACTGAGATGATTTTTGTTGTTGTACCCAATCTGTGCCAATAAAAATAGTGATATCGGAGTTGAGGTAGCCAGTACTTTCTACACGCACTTCACCAAATTCCAATGCTTGACTTATAGCTTCAGCTGCTTTGCTATCGCCTTTTTGAGCGACAATGCGTGTTTCGCTTAAAGTTTCTGTCCAAGGTTCAGTAACTTTAACATTTCGATAGCCTGCTTTTCGCAACTTTCTTACTAAATAATTCACTGATTGTGAATCACCTGTGCTGTCTTTAATAGCTATTTTTACACCAGTCAAATCACTGCTACGATTAGTTTTTGATTCTGATTGATTAGGAGGTTCTAAATATTGACTGACTAACTGAGAAATTCCTCTGCGATTAGGCAACCAATAGCTAGCATCATATTCTCCTTCGTTACTAAACTCTCCTGGTACTAATAACATTTGAGCATCAGAACGATTCATTTTCACACCAAAACCTACTAAGGCAACTAATTCTTCAACGGATAGGTTAGTGTCAATGTGAGATTGAATTACGCGGAGAATTTCTGGTAATCTAGCTAAAGTAACGGGATTAAGAGCTTGTTCCATTAATGCTCTCATAACCATTTGTTGCCGTTGTACTCTACCAATATCTCCTAGTTTGTCTTGGCGGAAGCGGAGTAAATTTTGGGTTTGAGCGCCGTCGAGGTGTTGTTTTCCGGCTTTAAAATCGATGTAAAGGTGTTGGGTGTTGTCGGTATATTTCATGTCGTAAGGTATATGAACAGTGACACCACCTAAAGCATCGATCAGTTTTTCTACACCTTGGACGTTGATGCGGACATAGCGATCGATTCTAATATCTCCCAGTAGATTGCTCACAGTTTTCGCACTCAGCGCCGGACCACCATGAACATTAGCCGCATTAATTTTAGTGACACCCACTCCTTCTACAAAAGTGCGCGTATCACGAGGTACAGAAAGAATAATTAACTTTTTGGTTTGCGGATTAAACCGCAATAACAGCATCGTATCGGATAAACCTTCAAAAGAGTTGAGTACAGGTTCGTATCCTCCCAAAGCTGGGTCTGGTTTTTCTCCCAAATCTGAAGGTAAAACTTTAATTCCCAGAACTAAAATATTTACAGGTCGGGTTAACTCTGGCAACTTGAGGTTAGTTGTAGAGATGTTGCCGCTCGAAAATACTGCTGCTTCTTCTGGGCTCAGACGACTCTGCATTAACGGTGTTGTCGAAAGCGATACTGCCAGCAAAGCTCCTGCGGTTGCCGACAGCATTGCTACACCAGTTAAGCTAAATCCTAGCCATAGCCAACGTAGCTGACTAATTTTAGATGGCTGTGAGCCAATATTCTGGACAGTTTCTTGCCTTTGAGAGAATAAATTGGAAATTTTTGTAGTTGGCACTAGCTTCCTCACACACGAAAAAATGGCTGTCTTTAAAGTTACTCACACCTGACGATGGAAATAATCATACAAGTATCTACTACTGGGGAGTGGAAAGCTCCGGGTTATAAATTTTATCAGTAGTAGTTTGAGGTTGAGTAGCGATACTTGCTACGCAGAGGCTACGCCTACGCATAATCCCGATCGTGATTTTCAAATTGTTAGGTTGGACATTAGGGTAGATATTTACGAACTACCCGTTCGGAGATGCGTGTAATCCCAGGTAAGCGCAAAGATTGGCGCTGCCACAACCGGAACATTAACCAAGTACTCACCACAAAGTAACCAGAAGTAAATAAGCTATTGGTTACTAACAGAGGCAATTTCCAGGATTCAGAAGTATCTGCTCCGGCTGCCAATAAAATGTAACCCAAGAGCCAACCAAAAGCTAGAGTTACAGATAATCTACTAGCTGCCATTTCCTCTCGACTACCTTGGCGGCAGTACAATGTCCAAAGGGACGGAAAAACGCCAAACACAGGTATTAAGTACCAAAATAACTGTAATTGCTTCAAGTCAGAATTTTCAAAAGGATTAGTTTTTCTCATTTGTTTTTGGTGATTAGTGATTAGGGACTGGGGACTGGGGACTGGGGACTGGGGGAGTTTTGAGTTTTGAGTTTTGAGTTTTGAGTTAGGAAGAAAGTCGTGAGTTTTAAGTTATCTCCCCTGCCCCCCTGCTCCTGTGCCCCCTGCCCCTACTTAGCGGGTGCAGTCCACCAAGCTAGGGCGTAAGATTGAGTAGGTTCGTTGACTTGTTTGCGGTGTTGGACGCGGATTTTGTAACGACCTGTTTTAGGTATGGGGCAGAAGATGTGTTCTGTGCTGTCAACTTCGCTGATGGAAGCGCAGGTGTAGGCGGTGGTGTCGTTACTGTCTGCGGGTATTAGGTAAAGGTCGAGGTTGTTTAAGCCTTGATCTCTAAAAGTTTCCCCAATATCATATTGCCCATTTTTGTTGGTATCGTTTAACTGGACTAAACGATTCCAAACTAAAGTTAAAGAAACGTAGCTTCCTTGTTGTAAGGGTTTTTCTAGTACATAGTCTACAGAGGCGTTAGTGTCTATTTTGTGGTAATCCCAACCTATTTCGGGGACATTTTGGGATGGTTTCCACTGTCCGCCTTTAAATTGTTGATAGGCGCGGTAAGCGTTCAGCTGACCTGTACCCATTTGCATATCTAGGGGAATTTTGGCATCTTTGTAAGCGTCGGATTCTAGCCAAGTCCGGTTGCTTTTGTCGGTGATGGTTTTACCCATGCCCAAGAATAAACCGTCGCCTTGGTCTTTGAGTTTGTCGGTGGAGTTAAGTAGTACTGCTTTGGTGACTTGGTGACGGCGGGAGTCGAGACTCCAGTTAGGTTGTTTGGTACGCAGTTGGCGATCGCCAAATTCTTGCAACAAACCTACTGTGGCAGTAACATGAGGTGTTGCTAAACTGGTGCCGCTGACTTTTTGGATTGTGCCTTCGATATTCAAAACGTTGATATCATGTCCGGGTGCGACTAAACCAATGGCACGCCGAGGGCCTAAGTTAATTTCTCTTCCCGCAAGACGACGCACCACAGAAGCTGCACTATCTCCAATGTTGGCAAAGTCTACTTTGGAAAAAACTCCTTTGACGCGCTTGGTAAAGGCGACGTTAATGCCATTAAAGTTATCAGTGGGAATGGGAATGCCGCCTCGTCCTTGATTTCCAGCAATTAAGTAAAGTACATCATGAGTCTGAGCAGACCAGTCGATACACTGAGTTAACAGGGCATTACCATCTAAAACTGCTTGGGGACGGGGGTCTCTTTCTAAAGATTCGCCAAAACTGAAGTTAATCGCACGCAGATCTCCGCCATTCTGTTGGGCGAGATATTGGGAGGCGAGACATTCTTCTGGTTGTCCGCCTTTGTCCATTGAACCAATAGCCGAAGAGTACAATCTTGCCCCAGGCGCAACTCCGGGGAATGCTTTGGCGCTACTAATCATCATTCCCGCAACGCTGAAGGCGTGGGGATCTACATCGGTGTCGGTTTTCGCTGGACTGTCTCGCCAAAATACTCGTGTAACTTGTACTAATGTGGGATTTCGATTTGCTGCTTTGTCTATGCCGAAGAGTCCGGGGCGACCGATTTCTACTTGTCCGATCGCAATTTTTCGCCCAATCAAATTGTAAGGAGGATTGTGCAGCCGAATTGCATCAATCCCTGAATCTCCTACTGAGGAACTCTCGAAGGCTAGGGCTGTGGCACTTACGCAGCTAGCACTAAATCCTAAAATAATCCACGCCTTTTTTTTCATCTATTGCCGCACCAACAAGTCTATTAATTTTAGATTTTAAATTTTAGATTTTGGATTTGCTCTGGGTTGTGGGTGCAAGTTCTGAGTAAGACGCAGAAATCTCAAATTGGGCAACTAGATTACTAGGGTGCTTGACACTCCTCGACCTAAAGGCACGAGGATTCTTCATTCATAGACTCAGCTTGCCTTGACAAGATTACTCCAGCCAAGGTAGCGGCCAAATCTCCTGAAGCGTTCGGATCTTTGATCCAAGTTCCGGTATGCCCTACCGTACTCAAGGCTGCTTTTAGAATCATCAGTGCCGCATTCCAATCCCTATCCAATATGAACCCACATTTACAAATATGAGTTCTCATGGATAGGGATTTTTTTACTATTGCACCGCAAGAGAAACACTCTTGGGATGTATAAGCTGGATTAACCGCAATGGTTATCTTGCCAAACTTCATCCCGAAATACTCCAACCATTTTCTAAATTGATACCAACCTACATCATTAATAGAAAGGCTGAGACAATGATTTTTAACCAAATTCTTAATCCTCAAATCTTCGTAGGCAATCAAATCGTTAGATTGAACTACGCAACGCGCCACTCTCTTGGCGTGTTCTTCACGTTGCCTACTTATTTTGAGGTGGACTCTCCCTAATCTATTAACAGCTTTCCTCCGGTTGGCAGAGCCTTTATTTTTACGGGAAACCCGTCTTTGTCTAAACTTCAGACGTTTTTCGCTTGTTCGATAAAACTTAGGATTTGGTTCCGAATAACCATTGGAATCTGTATAGAATTCTTTAATTCCTACATCCAAGCCAATCGCTTTACCTGAAGGCTGACAATCTACTTTATTGTCCACTTTTACTAAGAATTGGACGTAGTAGCCATCAGCCCGCCGAACTATCCTGACTCGTTTTATCTGCTCTAATTGGTAGAAGTTCAGATCCCACGTTCCTTTGAGTTTTAACTTGCCAATCCCTTTCTTATCGGTA
>NZ_JBHFNQ010000226.1:0-5335 GCF_041929345.1 Floridaenema aerugineum BLCC-F46 | reverse complement strand
GTTGTCGTTGCCAGCTTCACCTAATAGAGTATCATTGCCCGGTGTAGGATCATTTCTATCATTTGCGTCACCCCACATCTGGTCGTTGCCATCGCCGCCCCGCATCAGGTCATTACCGATATCGCCGTACATTTCATCGAGCCCAGCACCGCCATCAAGCGTGTCATTACCAAGTCCGGCAAAAAGTCGGTCTTCACCCTCGTTTCCGAATAGGGAATCATCACCATTGTCGCCCCACAGAGAGTCATTACCAAGGTTTCCATAGATCCTGTCGGCATCATTTCCGCCCCACAGAGCGTCGTTACCAGACCAACCATCGAGCAGGTCTTGGCCGTCTCCTCCGCGAATTGTGTCATTGTTGGTAAAACCAGTCAGCGTATCATTACCACCTAAACCATTCATCTCAACTGCCTGGACTCTCACTGTGGGTGGTTCGCCTTCCCAATACTTACTATCGGCACCACTTGTTCCTGTCCAAATTGCCATTTGAGTGGCTCCTTATTGTTATCAAAGTTTTCTAACGATGTTTTCATCGGTGTCCAAGCTCTTCAGGAAATTTATAGTAAAGTTTTTTACTTTTTATTTATTACCCACATTCCGCACCTTAAAGTGTCACAATCGGTTTTTACATAATTCGGCACTAATTGCTAGTAACTTAAATTACTTAAAATACTTAAAATTATCTGACCAGCCACTAGTCCCAAATCGTCAATTGACCAAAATTCGTAGTGTGACACTTTAGGGTGCGGAATGTGGCTTATTAGTTCAGTTCAGCCCACAGTACCTCCTCTGGCAGTTGCTGGTGAAGTTTCTAAATTTGTAGAATCTACTATTTGCTGATATTTATCAAAATTTGATTGATGTCAAGATTTATATTTGCTTTTTTATTTATGATGATTTTTCATGCTCAGGAATCATTGATGTCAGATTTGGGAGTAAAAGTTTTAATCCGATAATCAAGAGCTTCAATAATGAACTGGGTATCTTGATTATGATAAATTTATGTTATTTTAATTTTATTAATTCCATAATTTTTAATCTCAAGCTGCCGCACTTTTCCCCAACATCAGCATTCTACCAAAACTTAAGTCTGGCAATACTAGCCAAGTTATGTCAGAAAACATCAAAGATGTAGCTAGGCTTAGGGGAAAATATCTGTTAAGTTTTTAAAATGTTGATTTATTGGGAAAAATCTCAGGAGATCGATCGCATTTCACAACAATTTAGGAAAAAGCATGGAAACACTCAAAGGAAGAGATTTATTAAGCCTAGCAGACCTAACTCCAGAAGAATTACTAGAACTTTTGGATCTCGCTACACAGATGAAAGCTAAAAAGGTCAATATTCAATGTAACAAGGTTCTGGGGTTAGTCTTCTCTAAAGCTTCCACTAGAACTAGGGTAAGTTTTACTGTGGCGATGTACCAACTAGGCGGACAAGTAATTGACCTTAATCCTAATGTTACCCAAGTCAGTCGTGGCGAACCAGTCCAAGATACCGCGAGAGTTTTGGATCGGTATTTAGATATCTTAGCAATCAGAACCTTTAAACAAGAGGAGTTACAAACTTTTGCTGATTATGCCAAAATTCCGGTAATTAATGCTTTAACTGACTTGGAACATCCCTGTCAAGTTTTGGCAGATTTATTAACCGCAAAAGAATGTTTTGGTAAGTTGGAAGGTTTAACTTTGACTTACGTTGGAGATGGGAATAATATGGCTAATTCCCTCATGTTGGGTTGTGCAATGGTGGGAATGAATGTGAGAATTGCTTCACCAACCGATTACCAACCAGATTCAAATATAGCAGCAAAAGCTAAGGAGATCGCAGGCGATCGCACAGAAGTTACAATTACAACCGATCCCATTGCTGCTGCTAAAGGCGCAAACGTAATTTACACTGATGTTTGGGCTAGTATGGGTCAAGAAGCTGAAGCTGATAATAGAATTCCCGTTTTTCAACCTTATCAGGTTAACGAACAATTGATGAGTTTGGCTGACAAAGATGCCATTGTTTTACATTGTTTACCTGCTCATCGTGGCGAAGAAATTACAGATGAAGTCATGGAAGGTTCACAATCTAGACTTTGGGATCAAGCAGAAAATCGAATGCACGCCCAAAAAGCTTTATTAGCTAGTTTACTCGGCGCAGATTAATTCCATCCGTAGGGTGCGTTAGGGAAACGTAACGCACCATCCCCCCATATTTAGTGTTGTCGTCTAACTCTTGAATTATTCAAAGCAAAAAAACTGAGATATATTCCAGCATAAATGCTGAGATTTGACTCGCCAATTTTTAATTCAACCTATATCCTTTTTTATAAAATACTGGACAAAAAGGGGTTTTTAATAGTACGAATGTTCTAGAAGATAAATTTTTGAGTGATGAATCGATCGCTCATAACTAATCACAAACTGTCTAGAACACTTACCCGGAATTCAACTATGGAAACCCTCACAGAAGCTCAAAAAGAACTCTACGACTGGCTAGTTGAATACATCAACCAGCATCATTATGCCCCGTCAATTAGACAAATGATGCGAGCGATGAATTTAAAATCGCCAGCACCTATTCAAAGTCGCTTAGATCATTTGCGAGAAAAAGGATATATTACTTGGTCAGATGGCAAAGCTCGGACTTATAGAATTTTGCGATCGCAAATAGAAACCGAACCTAGTAGTAGCGTACCGATTTTAGGCGCGATCGCAGCTGGTTGCATGGTAGAACCTTACACCGATTCAGTAGAAAAACTCGACCTTGCCAAAGCATTACCACCAAAAACATTCGCTTTAAGGGTAATGGGTGACAGCATGATCGAAGATCATATTGCTGATGGTGATTTAGTCATTCTGTGTCCCGTTGCTGAACCCGACAAAGTGAAGAATGGCACAATTGTAGCGGCGAGAGTTGAAGGACATGGTACTACATTAAAACGCTTTTATCGGAGAAGCGATCGCGTCATCCTCAAACCCGCCAACGCCAAATATCAACCCATCGAAGCACCAGCAGAAGAAGTCCAACTCCAAGGAACATTAGTCGGTGTTTGGCGCAATTATTAAGGGAGATGAGGATCTCTTAAGTAGGGGCGCACCTGCGTGTGCGCCCGGAACTCTCCAACTTTCCAACTTAAAACTCAAAACTCTCTCACTCAAAACTCTCCCAATCCCCAGTCCCCAGTCCCTTTGCTTCTTTTTATGAGAAGATAACTCAAAGTTCAGAGGAGTTATTTAAATAGTTGTGAAATCTTTTCCGTCTTTTCTCAAAGTTTTTCAGAGTCGCAAAATGGCGGCTCTTTTGTTATTGGGATTTTCTTCTGGGTTGCCTTTTTTGTTACCGAGAAGCAATCTGCAAGCTTGGATGACTGTGGAAAAAGTTGATTTAGGTGCGATCGGGTTGTTTGCTTTGGTAAATTTGCCCTATTCGCTAAAATTCTTATGGTCGCCTATACTCGATCGCTATATACCCCCATTTTTAGGGCGTAG
The DNA here is from genome assembly GCF_041929345.1 of Floridaenema aerugineum BLCC-F46. Taxonomy (NCBI): domain Bacteria; kingdom Bacillati; phylum Cyanobacteriota; class Cyanophyceae; order Aerosakkonematales; family Aerosakkonemataceae; genus Floridanema; species Floridanema aerugineum. Next base: position 1,853 of record NZ_JBHFNQ010000226.1, on the reverse strand, counting down.
ACGTGGTTGGTTGGCAATTACTCAAGTAGCTTTAATTTTAGCGATCGCCGCCCTATACTTCCAAAAACCCAGTCAAGCTTTACAACTTCTCGCCATTAACGCCGTATTAATTGCCTTTTTCGGCGCTACCCAAGACATTGCTGCTGACGCTTACCGCACCGACGTTTTAGAAAAACTAGAAATGGGCGCAGGTGCAGCCGTTTTCGTTTTAGGTTATCGTCTCGCCCTTTTAGCCACTGGTGCCCTAGCTTTTATTCTCGCTGATAGCATCCGTTGGCCTTCAGTTTTTCTGTTCATGTCCCTCCTCATGCTCGTCGGTGTAGTCGCCTCATTCTTTGCGCCAGAGCCACCAGAAGACCAAAACCGTCCCGAATCTTTAAAAGAAGCAGTTGTTTTACCTTTTGGCGATTTTTTCTACCGTCATGGCTTACTTTTAGGTTTTGTAATTCTCCTATTCATCGTCCTTTACAGCCTTGGTGACGCATTCTTGAGCAGTCTTTCCACTACCTTTTTACTAAAAACTGGTTTCGCTCAAAAAGAAATCGGCGCAATTCGTGGCGGAATGGGTTTAATTGCTACTATTGTGGGAACATTGTCGGGAGGCGCAATTCTCAGTAAAATTGGGATTAATCGCTCTTTGTGGATATTTGGCTTACTGCAAGCTTTAAGTAATATTGGTTATTTCATCCTCGCCCAAGCCGGAAAAAATTATCCGCTTTTAGTGTTGAGTATCAATGTGGAAAACTTTTGCGGAGGACTTGCTGCCGCAGGTTTTGTAGCTTTTTTAATGAGTCTTTGTCACCAACGTTTTTCTGCTACTCAATACGCTTTGCTCACCAGTTTTATGGCTGTCAGTCGAGATCTTTTGGTTGCTCCTTCCGGCTTTGTCGCAGAAAGGACAGGTTGGCCTTTATTTTTCCTAATTAGCATTTTCGCAGCTATACCCGGATTATTGCTCTTACCAATAGTCGCACCTTGGAACCCTCGACCTCAACCAATGCCCAGACCTGGATTAGATGAATGGAAAGATTATGAAAACTAGTTGTAAACTGTAATATAGAGACTGGAAAAGGTTTCGCAAAACAGTTTTTTTGCTCAAACTGGACAATTCTAAACTATGGCTATTTTTCGTCAGTACGTTGCTCCTTTTCTAATTGTGTTAGTGTTTTTAGTGGCTTTGGTGGCTGTAAGTTCGCGCATCTTTTTACCTGCGGATATGGCAGCACCCGCACCAACTGAAGAAGTAACTTCTGCTTCTTAGATGAGTTATAAATTACCAGCAAACTATCAATTTGTTACTGGTACAAGTTTAGATCGGGCTACTTTGGTCAAGTTTATGCAAAAAACTTACCAAGAGCTTTTTCCTGAGCAAAATTTCTCCCATTTAGCTATTACGGTTGAGAAGTATTTTTCTGCCCAAACTCCGGTTTGGTGGGTGGAAGAAAAGGTAGAAAATGCTGGTGCAATTAAAGTAGGTTGTTTGTGGGTGGGTAATGGAATCGATCAGGTAAATGGCGATCGCCATGCCCACATTTTTCTCCTCTATGTTACTCCTGAACATCGTCGCCAAGGCATTGGGAAAAGTTTAATGCTCTTGGGCGAAGATTGGGCAAAAAATCGGGGCGATCGCCAAATGAGTCTCCAAGTTTTTCAATCCAATCAACCAGCAATTAATCTATACTCTCAGCTAGGTTTTCAAACTCAATCTTTGTGGATGGTGAAGTCTATTTCTTAGGTACGTTGTTGGGGATTTGGGCGCAAATTATAGGAAAAAAGCAACAAAAATTGCGCCAGGAGAAACATCAGACACCGAACCATCTTCAGAAATTGTTGTTGAGCCGGAAACAGTTAAC
>NZ_JBHFNQ010000225.1:0-21224 GCF_041929345.1 Floridaenema aerugineum BLCC-F46 | reverse complement strand
CCCCCAACAACGTACCTAGAAAATTCTTTAAGTACCGATCAACAATGCTGCGGGAAAATGTTGCAATGCTTCACCAATATAGAGGGTGTTATCGCACTTCACATCCTGCAAAGTAATCGCATCTTTCCAAGCTGTTGGCATTCCTTCGGGTAATTCAATACTGGTATCTTCCCAAATATCTTTACCTAAAGGCAGTTCTCCCGGTTGAATTACTTTTGTTAATAACCTAGTTGCTAGGGTAATTGCTACTTTGTTTTGATGAATTCTAGCGAAGGCTATTATGCGATCGCTAAATTTACCCTTCACCATTAACGGTTTATAATCACCATCTTGGAAAAGTTCTAAATGTTCTTTTCTCGCTTGCAGCAATTGATAAGTCAAGAACATTTTAATTTTGCCATCTTCTTTAGTAGCAAACAAATCTTTAATTAGCTGCGGAATATCTGTCTTAATCTTCTGTTTTATTTCCTGCAAATAACCAATTCGCCTTTCATATTCCACTGGACGACGATTATCAGGATCGACCAAACTTAAATCCCACAATTCATTACCTTGATAAAGGTCTGGTACACCCGGAGAAGTGTTTTTCAAAAGGATTTGGGAGAGGGAATTGAAAATCCCATATTCAGCAATTTTTTGTTGGAAAGGACGCAGTTTTTCTAAAAAATCATTAGATTCTGGCGTTGATAAAAGCCGATCGACAAAATTGAGATATCCTTCTTCATAAGCGCTATCAGGTCTTAACCATGCCGTATAAACCTTCGCTTCTCTCACTGCTTTAATGACATAATCTTTCACCCTTTGCACAAACTGGGGAAACTCACTTTCATTGAATGGAAAAGCACCTATCAGCGTTTGATAAAGGAAATATTCGTCGTTTGTATCTGGTACAGGTTTGTCTTTAATTACAGTTTTTTTGGCGCGATTCATTTCACTCCAAGTCCAGATATTTTCTTCCCATTCTGATGCTAATTCCGGCAAAACGTTAATTCTGGCTCTGGTATCTTCACCGCGTTTGGTATCATGAGTTGCAGTAGCATTCATTGAATGTAACCAATGACTACTTCTTCTGAGATTAAACTCATGAAATTCGTCAGGAGTAACGCCAAAACTTCCGGGATTTCCTCCTACTTCATTGAGAGAAATTAGGCGATTATAATTATAGAAAAGTGTATCTTCTACACCTTTTGCCATCAAGGGGCCTGTTAATTGCTGAAACTTCATGACAAAGTGATGGCGATCGGCTTTTTGTTCCTCATTCAAATAGCTTTCGTCTTGGCGTAACAGCAACTTTTCTAAATAGCCAAGTTCCTTCACCAACAATGGTACACGACCTTTGGCTTTTTCAATTGTTTCTTTGATGTAAGTGATATCTTCTGGTCTTACATCTGGCGAAGAAGTGTAAGTCCGATACACTGGAAATAATGCCAATACCTCGGTTAATACTCTTTTCAAACCATTAGCAGTAAAGTCGCTTCCTTCCCTAGTTTGACCAGAAATATGCTTCAACTTTTGGGCTAAGTTATCTACATCACCCAACAAATTTTTCTCAATGATGAGATGCTTTTTCTCGGTTACTAAGTCATGATAGGGTGCATTTGATCCGGTGAAAGCAGAGTAAATATCTTGAAATTCTTGTTCGCGATCGCAACAGCAGAAAAGACCATTCACATAGTTAAGATAATCATAACCACTTGTTCCCTGAATCGGCCAATGATGCGGTAAATCTTCGCCAACTAATTCTAAAATCTTTTCCGCAGTGATGTAGGTATCTCCGACCTTTTCTCGCAGTTTCTCTAGGTAGTCATTAGGGTTATAAAGACCGTCAATGTGATCGATTCTTAAACCCGTAAATTTACCCTCTCTGACAAATCTCTCAATTAAAGAATGAGATCTGCCTAATACTTTCATTTCCTCGACTTTTACAGAAATCAACTCGTTGACTGTAAAAAATCTGCGATAATTGATTTCTTCAGCGCCAACTTTCCAGAAAGATAAACGATAAAATTGTTCGGAAAGGATGCTATCTAACAGATTAAAAGTTTCTGGTCTTCCCGGTTCCCCATTAAAGAATTGAATGTTATTGTCGAAGAATTCTTTAACCGATTCGTTTTGAGTGTAAAGTTCCCACAATAACCCTTTTACAAAGGCGAGTTGGTCGTATCTTTCTCTTCCCTTGAATTCCGCTGGCAGGTTTTTAATTAGATAAACTACGCCTAACAACTTAACAAAATCTGGATGTCTTCTGCCTAATTCTCTACCCAATTGTCCAAGGTTTTGAGTCAAAAAACGAGTGTATGATTCGATTCTTATTGGCAACTTTAAGCCAAAATAATCAATGCTTAATCCTGTTTCGTCGTAGTTTAATTTGATCTCACCATTTTCTAGGCATTCTCCATAATAAGTGCCGAGTAAAGGTGCGAGAATTCTGCCTTTAAAGCTTTCGTAAGCGTGATTCCATTCGATATCAAAAAAGTCAAAAAATTCTGAGTCAGCGCCATTTTCTAGCACATCCATCAGCCATTTATTTTGGCTATCATAAGCCATGTGGTTAGGTACAATATCTTGTAACCATCCCATATTATGACTTTGCAGATCGCTTAATAATAGCTCAAATTCTTCTGGTGTTCCTAACTCTGGATTTAAGTGTGTTGGATCGACTACATCATAACCGTGTGTGCTACCAGCCCTAGCTTTGAAAATGGGCGAAGCGTAGAGATCGGAAATGCCCAATTCTGCCAAATAATTGACTATTTTTTGGGCGGAAGCGAAGGGGAAACCGCTATGAAATTGAATGCGGTAAGTTGAGGTAGGAATTCTCATATTAATCTGGGTTTATGCTTGGTATAGTACGAAACTTTTGGCGGGCATTGTGAGTAATTCACCAGGGATTAGTTTGTCGGGCATGGTGGCACCTGGACCCATCCATTTAATATCAGCAGAATCGAGGAGTTTTTGCCAACTTCCGCTGGGTGTGTCAATATCGAAGGTGAGAGTGCGATCGCTAAAATTCATCACATAAAATACCTGATTCTCATCACTATAGCGCCGCATAAACAAAAGTTTCTCTTCTTCCCGACTAGATACTTCTAATTTCTTTTTATCTAGAACTTTCAAAGCTTCATTGATTCGGCGCAAGAAAATCAACTCTTGGTAAAACTCCCACAGAACTTTGTGTTTATCTTGATATTGTTGTTCCCAATTTAAAACACACTTGTTGAACGTTCCCTGATCTTGTGGATCTTGAAAGTCTTTCTCATGTCCTGATTGCAAAAACTCATCTTTTTTGGATTGTCGCACTGCTTCAATTAAATCATGATCTGAGTGGCTGATAAAATAGAAAAATGGTGCTTCTTCTCCATATTCTTCACCCATGAACAGTAAGGGAATAAAAGGCGAAAGTATTAGCGTTCCCGCCGTTAACTTTAACCCTTCAAATGAAGTGAGTTTTGTCATTCTCTCACCCAAAATTCGATTTCCCGTTTGGTCGTGATTTTGAGCACAAACAATAAACTTATAAGCAGGTTCTTCCGCCGAAGAATTTCCGTGACGGCGTTTTCTATCTGGTGAATATTGTCCCGAATAAACAAAGCCTTCGCGCAAGGATTTTTCTAAGTCTTTACACTTGCCGAAATCTTGATAATACCTCTGTCGTTCACCTGTAATTAAAGTATGCAGCGAATGATGGAAATCATCACACCATTGGGCATCAAGTCCATATCCACCCACCTCTTTAGGACGAATGATTCGCACATCATTAAAGTCGCTTTCTGCTGTGAGATAAAACTTCCTTCCTTTTTGTTGTGAAAGGGCATGAACTCTCTCAGCTAACTCTTCTAAAAAGTGTTTAGCGCTGAAATCGTAAATGCCCTGAATTGCATCTAATCTCAGGGCATCTACGTGAAAAGTATCTAACCAATATAAGGCATTTTCTAGGAAATATTCTCGCACCCCATCGCAATAAGCAAAGTCTAAATTGGGTGCATCTCCCCAATCACCGAGATACTTTTTTGTAAAATAAGGGCCGAAATTTGGTAGATAATTTCCCTCTGGGCCTAAGTGATTGTAAACTACATCTAAAATTACAGAGATTCCTTCTAAATGACAGGCATTAATGAGTTTTTTCAACCCATCTGGCCCACCATAAGTATTCTGAACTGCGTAGGGATACACGCCATCATAACCCCAGTTTCGATCGCCGGGAAACTGTGATACTGGCATGATTTCAATAGCATTAATTCCTAACTCTTTTAACCGAGTCAGTCGGGGAATAACTGCTTCAAAAGTTCCTTCTGGGGTAAAAGTGCCAATGTGTAATTCGTAAATTATGTAATCTTCTAAACGGATGCCTGTCCAATCGCGATCGGTCCAACTAAATGTACTATGATCGAATACTTCCGAAGCTTTATGTACACCTTCCGGTTGCAAGTAAGAAGCGGGATCGGGAAATTCTCTATTTCCCTCTAATTGATAAACATAACGGCTACCCGCCTCAATATCTTCTGCGGTAGCTTGCCAAAAACCATACTCCAATTGTTGCATTGGAAGCAATTGTTCATTAGGTGAAACAATTTTTACTGCTACTTCTTTGAGCAAGGGTGCCCAAACTGTAAATTGACAACGAGCATTTCCTAAGTAATTAGCGCCTACTTTTACCATTGGCTGCTTTTATCTCTCATTCGTTGTCATTAAAATACAATTAACTCAACTGTAAGGGAATCTGTCCCAGAGTTGATTTTATGGGTACGTTGTTGCGCTTTAGCGCTCTTATTACTACTCTCGTTAAGAGCGCTGAAGCGCAACAACGTACCTAATCTTAAGAGCGCTGAAGCGCAACAACGTACCTAATCTTAATTTTAAAAATTAGCCCTCAAACACTATTTAGTGCAAGAGGGACAAACAGCATTTATTTTTGACAGATTACAGCTTTTCCAGATAACTGAGGAGATCTGCCATATCTTGTGTTCCTGGTTGAAATTGTGGCATTGGTGGAGTTTTGCCACTGATCACCTGCTGGATTAAGCTAATTTGTGATTTATGCTTGGAGATACCTTGCAAGCTGGGGCCAACTCGACCATCTGCTTCTAAACCATGACATCCAGCACAGTTCATTTGAAAGATCGCATGACCCCTAACTGGATCTCCTGTCAGGGACATAACACTCTTAATATATGGATCGGACATTTGCCACTGATGAAAAATCACCATCCCTAAAAAGATTGCCAGCACTAGTGCGAGCACCCATAATGTGAGTTGTCCAATCAGGGCTTCTGGTTTAATCAATTGTTTATCCACATGGTTGCCTAGAAAAGTGAGAATTACAAACAATGTTTTTAATGATATACATAGCTTAAGATTTCTAGACAATTCAGGCAAGCCACCGGAATAGGCTAGAGGTCGCTTCCCGAAAGTGATTCAGCCCTATCCTCCCGGTTTTAGGTTAATTTTTGCTTCACATTTAGTTAATGCTAGTGGTCGCAGTCACTAGTAGGATAATTAATACAGGTAATAAACGTTAACATTCAAGGAGATCCGACGTGGTAGAACCCCTACTTTCAGGAATTGTGCTGGGCTTAGTACTCGTAACCCTCGCTGGGTTGTTTGTTGCTGCTTACTTGCAGTACAAGCGCGGTAATCAGTTGGGAATCTAAAAGCTGTTATATTATGTCCGGTTAAGTAGGTGCAAATAAATAAAGTGATAATAATTATCTTTGGATTGGGCAGGCAGGATGCCTACCCCACAAGAGTTACAGCTTTCTTGTGGGGTAGGCATCCTGCCTGACGAGAGTTTTCACTTTATTTACCTATACCTACTTAATCAGACTTACTATCCTTAACCCAAAACCTTGTAGAGTAGAGACGTTAAAAATTGTAGAGACGTTATATATAACGTCTCTACAATTTTTTAACGTCTCTACAATTTTGCTTTTGTCTGTTAACACAAAATTATTTAGTACCGCATCTAGCTAACGTTATGTTTTTGATTATGTTATAAATATCACTATCGAAAGAGCCTTTTTTCCGCCTCAAGTATCCATAATAGCAGATAAAAGATTAGATAATTTTCTGGAGGTTATTATGAGTGTTGAAGATCGTTTGAATGCAGTTGCTAAAAATATTGAGGGCAAAGTTCAAGAAGGAATGAGTGAAGTAACAGGTAATCCTCAAGATAAAGTAGAAGGTAGAGCTAAGCAAAGAGAAGCTGCTGCAATACACGCGAAAGAAGATTTGAAAGATCACGCAAAAAGAGTTATTGACAGAGCTTAAGTTCAATCTTTGATATTATGCCGGAATGTAATGTACAGGACTTACGCAATCATACTAAATATGGTGGGATGGTGCGTTACACGCTTAGTTAACGCACCCTACGAATAGAGGTTTTGCGTAAGTCCTAATGTAGAGACGTTATATATAACGTCTCTACATGATTGTAATCAACTGGACATGATATTACTGATTAAGAACTGGCAGATTTTTCTGTATTTGTTAAAGGGTCTTTGCTATTCTTTTGAGGTACAGGGGTTTTACTATTCAAACTGCGGAAGTAAAGCCCGCCGATCGAGAATAAGAATAGTACATAAGCGATCGCTTGTACTTGATAAAGTTTGTCGGTGTAACCGAAAAGAGTTCTTAAAATTAAACCGGGGAACTGTTGTTGGGGCAGAATTTTACTCAAATCCCAAACCATTGGGCCTAAAATACAAGAGGGATTTTTGGCAAATCTTTCATAGTAGAAACAAAAACCTTCTGATTGACGATTCATTTGGGAGAGAGTTCTCATTCCTTCGTTCAAATCTCCCAGTGCAGAAATTACTAAACCTGCGACAATTAGGAGTAATAAAACTCCCATAATTTGAAAGAAGCGGCGAATATTAATTTTGATTCCCCATTTAAATAATAGTACGCCAATTCCGGCGGCTACTGCTAATCCGCTAAGTGCGCCAATGGTGGGAATTAAACCTTGTTGAAATTTGCCGATAATAAAGAGAACGGTTTCAAAACCTTCGCGCAAAACGGCGATAAATATTAAGGTGAAAATCCCCCATCCTGCAGCTGTGTTTTTTTCGAGTGCGGCGTTGACTGCGCCTTCTACTTGGGATTTCATGGATTTTGCTTGCTGTGTCATCCAGATTAACATCCAGCTGAGCATGGCGATCGCACCCAGCCCAAAAGCCGCTTCTAAAAAAGGCTCAATTACAGCCCCTAATGGTGAATTAGAAGCACTTAATAATTGAAAGATCCAACCTATTAGTAACCCGACTAATCCACTGGCAATAATTCCTACAACAATTCCTAAATAAACCCAACGGTTAAGTTTAGTTTGTTTGGCTTTTTTCAACAAAGCCAAAACAATTCCCACTACTAAAGCGGCTTCTACTCCTTCTCTGAGGGTAATGACAAATGTTGGTAAAGCAGCACTAAAATCCATAATTTAATAATTGTTGTTGGTGATTCGTCATTTGTCATTTGTCATTTGCCATGTCCCTAACTTAATGACTAATGACTAATGACTAATGACCAATGACTAGTGACTATTAGCTAAAATCCCGCAACATTTTTTTGATTTCTAAGTTGTGTAATTCTTCTTGTCCAATCATTGTGCGGGCGAATTCTTCCAGATAAATACTGGCATTCTCTACTGTTTCCAGGAGTGACTTATACAAATTTAGCGCTCTTTTTTCGTGATTGAGGCTTTCCTCCAAAATGTCTTTTACTGTGTGTTTGTAAGTTTCTTCAATGGGGGCAATTTTCAAGGTAGGATGACCTTCTAAGCCAGTGAGAATTTCTCCTACTTGTTGGGAGTGAAGTAAAGATTCTGTGGCTTGGGCTTTGAAAAATTGCACGATCGGGATTCGATTTGGCCCTGTTACCATTAGAGAGTAGTGAGTATAGCGCACTACGCCTGCTAATTCAAATTCCATGATCGAGTTGAGTATGCCGATCGTTTTTTCTTGGTCTAGTTCTCTCATTAGTCGTCGCTGTAATTTACTAGTGGTCTAATAATAAGTAATTGATAACTGAGAAATTTTATTTATTATCTCCAATTATCTATTACTTATTACTAGTTAACCATTACTAGTTATTTTTTGGCTATTTTGTTCTATTGTTTTAACTAATTGCGAGACTTGGGCGGGTGTTAATACTGGTGCGGCTGGGGGAATAGCCGCAGGCCAAGCTTTGCTCAGTTGTGCCATACTAGTTTCGATCGCTTTATGTGCTTCGGGATTTTGCTTTGCCATTTGCGGCGCTATTCCTTGATACAGGGTATTAGCGTAGTTAACAAAACCGCGAGAGTCTTGATATTCAATAGCTGCGGAAATTTTACCATTTGCGATCGCTGCCCCATACTCCGAATTAGCCGCATCGAGCAACCCATTAATTACTTTTAACACAAATTGCGGCGAATTTCTTTGGTTTTCCGGTATTCCTTGAATTGCACTATCTACCGCTTGCATAGAATTAGTAAATTCCGTGGCAATTTTAGTATCTTTCGGTTTAGATTTTACTAAGTCTTGCAAAGTAACTAAAGTAGTTTTGAACTCTTTCACATTTCTTTCATTTAGCTGCTCTTCAACATCCACATAAATTTCTTCTACCGGATGTCCAATATGCGGTTCAGCTTGCTTTGGTTGTTGTTGATCTAATAGTTCTTTTGCTACCAAAAGATGCCCTTTCATTAACCCCAATTTAGTCATGTAATCCACATCTTTGGCTTCACCAGTGAGGACAACATCCTCTATTGTCACCATGTCTTTAATTTTATCGAATTCTGGTTGGGTAATTACCTGTTTGGTGACTAATTCTTCAGGATTTGCATAAGGGCGACTGGCTTGAATTTTGTTAGATAATCCCGGAATTCCTAACTTGGCTTCTAACTTATCTAATTCTGACAAAATTGCATTATTAATGTTAATTTTTGGCTTGTTACTGCCATGACCATTATGATTTGTAGTTGCGGTTGTAGCAGTATTAGTCGCAACTTTTGTTGTTGAGTTATTTTCTTTACTCTCAGTGGTACTACAGGCAGAGATAGCAATTAAACTGACAAGAGAAACAGCAACGGACAAGGAACGTAAAACTTTCATGACTTTATTTAGATACGGTTGGCAATAGTCTGTTGTGAACACTTCAGTGTTCATTTCGATTTAGGAATGTACGACTAAAGTCGCTACAACAAACCTAAGTTTCAAGGACGTTAAATAAACCCATGCAGCCATTTTCTGCGAGGGTATCTTGATGGGGGTGGAACATATATTTACCTGGATAAGGATAGGTAAATTCCAAAATGTGACGTTCTGCAACTCCCATTGTGATTACGTCGGTTGTTTCGCTTGGTTTGCGAGACATTCCGGTGCGATAAACGTCGAAAAAATTGGCGTGGATATGAAAGGTTGCGGCGGCTTCATATTCGATCATGTTGAGAACGTACAGCCGAATTAATTGATCTTTATAGATAGGAATTGGGTAGCGCATATAGTAATGTGGCAACCCATTAAAGGCGTAAAGTTCATTGCGACGATCGTCATTAATGTCATAGCCTCCCATCACCATTACCATTTCATCAGCGGGCGATCGACCTCCTGGCGGATCGACAATAAATAAACCGTAAAGTCCCTTGGCAATGTGACGAGTTACTGGCTCAATATGGCAATGATAAAGATGTAAACCGTAAGGTTTAGCATCAAATTCATAAATTGTTGCTCTGCCATTGAGAATAGGTTTTACACCATCGCTTTCGGCGCGATGAGTGCCGTGAAAATGCAAGGAGTGGGAATGTCCTCCTTGGTTGAAGAATAGTACACGCACGCGATCGCCTTCTTGAGCACGTAAAGTTGGCCCCGGTACTCGCCCATTGCAATTCCAAGTGTTGAAAGAGATAGCTTTGTTTAGCTGGACAACGGAACTTTTAGCTGTAATGCGAAATTCCCGAATTGTTCGCCCATTTTCCCGTTTTACGGTGCCGTAATCGAAATCTCGCAGCATTACCATTGGGCTAACGCCGTTGCCAAAGTCAGGTGTGTCGCTGGGTATTGGTGGGACTAACACCTTTCCCTTCGATCTCGCTATGGAAGTTTGCAGTGCCAGGGCTGCACCTGTGATTCCCACTCCGCCCAGTAGCCCTAGTTTTAGGAGTTGTCGGCGGTTCCAAGGTTTTCCTTTCTCTGGCAAAAAGCGATCGCTCATTCTCTATGTCAAAAGTTCCCCGGTAATTATTGCAAATAATTAGCAAAGAGTTCAACAATTTAGTTTTTCTCAATGATTGCTGCAATATTCTTTGCCGTGAGATTTGATACTCAAACGTTAGTTAACGTTTCCAGCCATGCCAAGGGCTAACTTCTAAGATACCTCTACTGGTAAACACGACTTTATATTTAGCAATTGCTTTCTTGGCAGCAGCTTTTACCTGATTTTTAGTTCCGTCAGTAAGAGAAGTTTGGAGTAACTTTGGTAAGGGAGTTTCTGGCAAGTAACTTTCGGCAGCGGCAATGAGTGGTTTATAACTTGCGATCGCACCATCTGTAGTTACCGTTATTTGATAAGCTAAATCCTGCTTTAGCGATCGACCACCTTGCCAAAGTTGAGCAATGCGATCGTAGACTTTTTGATTCAATTCCTTAATTTGAACAGGATCGGTAATTTCCTCTGTTACTATTTCCTGAGTTACAGGTGTCAAGGAAATAGCTGCAACAGCACTTTCCTGATTATTATTAGCAGCAGGCACAATAGCTATTGTTTGATTATGCGGATTTTCTTCTATATTAGTTACGCTATCAGATTTGAATGGAGTACCAGCAAACTTTTCACTTTGACTGACTCGCCAATAAGCAAAGGGAAAGCTAATACCAAACAAAAATAAAACGCCTGCTAGTGCCAAAACGTATTTGTGTAATTCTTGAGAATTGGAGAATTTACTTTCCATTCGTGATGTCCTCCCTAACTAAAATTTTTTGGTTAATTTTCTGGCATTAATGGTAAGTATGGGAATAAAGGATGCCAAGTCATCACCGTTGCTGCTACAAAAAAGATAAACATCCAGAAAAACATTGTCCTGGGTTTAATGTTTTTTTTGCGCCAAATTAGATGAAGAAATAACCAACTACCCAACCAGCCAATTAACAAGATAGTTTGTTTTCCTGTATAGCTGTCAATTGCGCCGTACATTTTATCATTGCTATGGCTTCCTGGCATCCAACTACCAATCTGACAAAGCATTCGATCGAATGATTCTGATGTCTCAACCAAATGATGAAATATCATCATTAAAAAAGAACCAAAACCAGCACTAATTAAAGCGGCGGCAGCAGGCCCAGAAACTTTTGGTGGGTTTGGCGAACCCTCAGCTAAAACCTTGGGAAAACTTTTCAACCCATCCCAAACTCGGCTGTATATGGGTTTATTTGCTTGTTCATTACCTCGATTTAACGATCGATCGCTCACTCTTCACCCTCACAACTTGTTTACTTTAGAGATTTCTCGTTTCCCGGCTTTTTTTCCTTTATTAATTATGGATTTACTTATAAACCGTGAACTTTAGACAACGCTAATCCGGTTACTAATCCACCTATATTGAAGAACATTATTGCCATTAAAGCAATACAAGTTCCTGCTAAAACTTGACTGTTTTGTTTTTCTAAAATAGCGTCACCATAACCGAACAAAATCCAGGTGCAAGCCGTTCCTAATGGCAAGGTAAATAGTACACTAAATATGTGATATTGCATGAATATGTAGTGAGCTAAAGGTGTATTTTCTTCAAACCAAGCACGAGAACCACCGTATTCTGCGCCAGCAACATATCGCATATAAGCCAAATTACCAGAAGCGATAGATAAGAATGTAATTAAAGTTGTCCAAAATGTGAGAGTACGCATTTGGGGCAGAACTTTTACCGAACCTCTGAGTAAAGGAAAAGCTAAATGTCCAGCATAAACCGCGACAATGCTCGACAATATAGCAGCTAAACTGTGAATTGTACCTATGCTTCGCTTCCAAGGATTCGGGTGCAATAAGTTAATTAATGGTAAAAATAGAAATAGTGCTGCTGACATAAAACTGAGTCCATAAACGCAGACTTTAGCAATATCTAATCGTTTCGGATATGTTGATATAACTGGCTCGTTAGGCGGTTTTTCCACTAGAATTTGTCCTTAATTATGGTGGTCACTTCAGAGTAATTAATAGGCACTCTAATTACCAAATTAGCAAATCATCCTTGAGATAGAGTTACCGTCAATACCAAATAATGAAAATGTTGATGGTGATTCGCTAATTGGTTTACTTGTTAAACGAGAAAAATTGTTAGTCATGCGAAAAATGATTTTTAGCTAAACATAAAATTAGCTAAAAATCAAGGAATAAACTCTTAAATTTGTCCGCGCAAAGCCAAGAATTTTCCTGAACTAATAGTCAACAATAAGGAATTACTTGGGTTACTCCTTACACTACTATTACTTCCGTGTCTTCTTTATAATTAATGCAATTTATTTGCAATAAACAAATGATATAGCTCTAAAATTCTCCGTCAATAGCCTGTTTATATTTTTTAATATGTTGACAAATTTCTTAACAAATTTTCAGCCAAGCTTGTATTTAACTAAGCTTGGCTTCAAACCAAAGAAGAATTAATCAGAACTGATGCAGAACATCCAAATGTAGGGGTAATTCATGAATTACCCCTACATTTAGATGTTCTGTGTAACTCCTGTTAATGTTGATGACGAGTAAGTTCTTGCAGAGTTGGGGCGATCGTTTTCGGCGCATCTGCGAGTAAACAATAGGGGCGACTGTAGCAGAGAGGCGCTTCTAAAGAATGTTGAATTAAAAATTCTGAATTACTCATTACTTGTTCAGTTTTGCCATCAAAAACTACTTCGCCTTGACTTAAAACTACTGTCCGATCGCAAATTTCCAACGCCAAATCTAAGTCATGAGTTGCGATTAATTGAGTGATGGATAAACCTTGTAATAAAGTAATTAATTCGCGGCGAGAACGGGGATCTAATTGGGCGGAAGGTTCATCTAATACTAATACTTGGGGATTCATTGCTAGCACTCCGGCGATCGCAATTCGTTTCTTTTCCCCACCTGATAAATTTTCAGTATTTCGCTTGCCATAATATTCTAAATCCATGCTGACTGCTGCCATTGCTGTGAGGACTCTTTCGGTTAATTCGCGATCGCGTAAACCTTGATTCATTGGCCCAAAAGCCACATCTTCCCAAACTGTCGGCATGAATAATTGATTGTCGGGATTTTGAAATACTAACCCGACAAAATTTCGTACTTCTCTTAAGTTTTCCGTATTAACTACCCATTCCCCAATTTTTACCTGTCCTTCTTGGGGCAAAATAATCCCATTTAAGTGTAATTGTAAGGTAGATTTTCCCGATCCATTAGCGCCAATTAAAGCAACCTTCTCACTAGCTTTAATATTTAAGTTAATGTTTTTCAGTGCTTGCGTGCCGTCAGGATAACTGTAGCTGAGGTTTTCAATGAAAATGGGATTATGGTGCATTTGGAGAATTGTAAAACTAAGACTAAATGATATAAATTGCTTGTCCTAATAATGCCAAAATTAGGGTTAAAGTTAAAGCTACAATATCACGTTTCCCTCCAGCAGGTAAATCATACACGGGTGGTACTCCTTGATATCCGCGTGCTAACATTGCTTGATAAACGCGATCGCCTCTTTCATAAGTGCGAATAAATAAAGCCCCAATCATATTACCAATTACTTGCCTTTGCCAACCACTATTTCCCGTCAAATTCCGGGAAGCAGCTGCCCGACGCATCGCGTTAAATTCTCCAATTAACACGCTAATATAACGATACATTGAAGCCAAAATTGCCACCAATAACGGCGGCATTTTTAAAGCAATTAACCCATTTAATAAAGCCGGAACCGAAGTAGTTAAAGTTAACAGATTTAACATTAATAAAGATAGCAAAGCTTTAATCGTGACGCTACCCAATACAGTCAAACCTTCTGTGGTAATTTTTATAAATCCCCAAGACCACACAACTTCGCCACCACTACGAAACAAAGTGCCAAAAAGAATTACTGCAACAAAGGCAAACTCCACAGCTATTCGCTTAAATAGCACTGGCAAAGTCACCTTACTTAGTAATACTAAACCAAGTACACTCAGACCATAAACTAACCAAGTCCACCAGCGACCATTGGGGGTTAAAGCAGTAGCAAATACTAAAAGGATAGTGCAGAGTAAGCGAGTTTTTGGGGCTAAAGAATGCCAAAAACTTAACTGTTTGCTATCAATATCTAGTTGAAAGGCGTTAACGTGAAGTAACATCGTTAATTAAAGATTTCGGATTTGTGAGTTTTAACGAATTGAAGCTTTTATTTTGGCAAAAAATCCCAAATCCAAAATCTAACCATTGGCAAGGGAATTTTCTGAGGAATTAGGAGAATTAGGGGTTATTGCGATCGCTAATTTCCTCAGTATTAGAACGGCGAATTACTAATTTACCAATGCCCCAAGCCAAACCAAAAGTTGCTAAAGTACCGATTAAACCTGCTAACGGAGTAGCTATTCCTTCCGGTACACCTCGCAAGGCATATTCATCGAAAATTCCATAAAAAGGTAATTTTCTAGCAGGGGCATCTTCAATTGCTTTATCCTCAAATTTTAAATCTTGAGAGACTCGATCCAAGCCATCAGGATCGGAACTAGCAAAAGGGGAAAGGAAAACACCAATTAACAGTGCTATACCTAAACCACCAATGATTAAAGCCCGGTTACGTTCTTGGGAATTATTAGTAGTCATAGTGCATTTATTAACGAGATGTTAGAGAACGAGACGCGGAAAATTTCCGAGGAGGATGGTAAATTAAATCTGGTCTAGTTCGCCAAATAAAACTTACTGCTGCTAATGTAATTAATGCTTCTCCAATGCCAATCAAAATGTGCCAAGAAGCCATTGCAGTTAAAGCAATTCCTAACGGTACAGTCCCAGATAATGCTAATTGAAAAGCGGTTAAAATTGCGGCGACAAATACGCTTAACCAACTAGCAACTACAACACCAATGGCTACTCCTGTCCAAGTATCTCGACCTATGGCATAACGAATTGTGCGATATACATAATAACCGCCAAAAGTGCCGATTAAGCCCATATTAGTAATGTTTGCTCCTAATACTGTCAATCCTCCATCTTGAAAGATTGCCGCTTGCACAATAAACACTACTACCATTACTAAAGAGCCTGCCCAAGGGCCTAATAAAACACCTGCAAGTGTGCCTCCTAACAAGTGCCCAGAAGTGCCTCCGGGAATCGGAAAATTAATCATTTGGGCGGCAAAAATGAAGGCGGCGCAAACTCCCATTAGTGGTACTGCTTTTTCTTGATATTCTGCTTGCACTCGATTTAAGCACAAGGCAATTAGAGCGATCGCTAATACCCAACAAACTAGACTAACAGGCCAACTTAAAAACCCGTCTGGGATATGTAAGGCTAACTGTGGTTGGACTACCCAATGTAGCCAGCTGGAAAATGAAAAATCAAATGACACGAATGAATCCATACTCAATAGCAAATATTGTCACCCTGATTTTAAGGTGTAACCTATTTATAAAAGCTTTTTTTCACAAAAAATTCAATCCTATGGGGGGGTATGTTGATTAAATGTAGGCTTCATCACTAATAAACTCTGTGGTAAATCTTCCCTAAGAAAGATGTTAAATTTCGCTAAAACCTTATTCCATATTTTAGAGGAAACACGAGTCATTCTTAAGGAAATCTTAAGTCCAAGCCCGGAAGAAAGTATTATTTTCCCAAGCCGCTGCGGTTCGTTGTTCAATTCCTGCCATAGCAGTTGCACTTAACATTTGAAATGCTTGTGCTACTTTCACATTGGATTCTAATTGTTCCACATTTTCAGCAGCAATTACAGCACAATTTACCCCTGTTTGCGAAAGTGTATAGCCAAAAGCTTGGTGCATTCCCTCTAAAACACCAGGCTTAAATAAATTGCCATAAGCCGGAACTTTCATCGCAATAACTCCCACGTTTTTTTGTTGTGCTATTGGTAAAACAGAGGGAATAAATGGGCGGGGATGATGTTTATCTGCGGCGTTAACTGGAATTAGAGTAGTGTCAAAATTATATCTTCGCAATCCTTCAACAATTATTGCTGGTTCATGGTGTCCGGTAATGCCAACAAACCTAACTAATTTTTGTTGTTTGGCTTCTTCAAAAGCTTCCAGCGCACCATTTTTACCGAAGATTTTGTCTAGTTGTTCGCTAAAAGCAACCGAGTGAATTTGCCACAAATCGAGGTAATCTGTTCGTAAACGTTTTAGGCTACGTTCTAGTTCTCGCCATGCGCCATCACGATCGAACTTTCCAGTCTTACTAGCTAAGAAAATTTGCTGACGATATGTTGGTAATACTTTACCTAAATAATCTTCACTCGGCCCATAACTAGCAGCTGTATCAAAGTAGCGAATTCCTAACTCTAACGCTTGCTGAATAATTGCGATCGCAGAAGCTTCCGAATTTTCCTTAGATAAAGGCGTTTGTCCTGCACCACCTAAACCTAAAATAGGAACCTGCACACCAGTTTTTCCTAATAACCGTTCTGGCATTTTTGGCTTTCCAGTTTGCTTAGTTGTTAATGCTGGTGTGAGGTTTCCTTTCAAAGCAGCACTCCCGACAATTCCACTGGCTATGGCTATGCTAGTGGCTAAAAAAGTACGTCGCGTTTTTCTTCTAGTCATAACGATCGCGTTTTAGTTCGCTATCCTAACTAGGTTATAACTTAACATAGCCATTTTCTTGTTAGGTGCAAAACTTCGCTATCTAAGTAACAAAATTCACCTATTTTACTTTGGCAATAATCCAAATTGCGTGGATGATTCCGGGAATATAACCCAGGAATGTTAAGAGGATATTTATCCAAAAATGTTTGCCCAAACCAACTTGCAAGAATACTCCTAAAGGCGGTAAAAAAATAGCGGCAATGATGCGGATGATATCCATAAGTATTTCCTTTGTTTTGTTACTAAATTTCTATCTCTATCTTAGCGGGATTATTGGGCTGCATCTTCTTCCGAATTACACAATTTAAAACAAAGGAGTAGAGACTATACAACTTCAGAGTTAACTCATGGCGATCGTACACTTTTTTCTCAAAGTCTAGAGGTTGGCTTTAGGAATAACCAACTGACGAAAAAGAAGGAAGCTGTAAATAACTGGGTAATGTCGATCGCTGACAAATAGCCATCTGCTAGGGAGGCTATAGTGCGATCGCAAATTCCAAACAACCAAGAAGAAATCCCAATCAACCAAATCCCACGCTTTAAACGACCTAAAAATCTCCCAATCTCCGATTTTTGCTCTTTATTCATGACTTATCCGCCTTTTCTGGAAATATCTCCTGCTGGGACAGGAATGCTTACTTTTACTCAACTCGATGCCTATCCCTAAAATACCTTCAATATTAAGAAGTGTTTTAATTACTTGACATAATTCTAAAGATATACATTAAAGATTGTAACGAAAATAACGTTTACTGTCCAAAAACAAATAATCTGCCTTTGGACATAGCTTGTGCTACTCGTAAAATGAGCCTTTAGTCAGAAAAGTCTTAGCTTTTAGCACGTCATTTTATTTGGTGTAAAATCCCAGCATTCTTTCCGGTTCTGCTGCTGCGCCACTTTCTAACCAAGAAATTGCTTGTTCTTCTGATTTAGCAGGATCAACCCAGACAATTTTTCGGAGTTCTTCCACTTGTTCAGCTGCTTGATGAAAAAGTTTTCTGACTTCTTTGTCAAGGGAAACTATAATTTTATCTGTCACCAGTGCTGCTTCAATCAACCGTAAATCTTTAACCATTTCTTCGCGTTGGTTGTCGAACTCCGTACAAGCTTCAACTCCTGTCCATAATTGAGCATTTATTTCAATACGAGAAATCCTTTCCAATTGATTTTTTCGTTGCATATTAAGATACCATTTGCGAGAAAAATTTGATTGATGTTTACGCCATTCTTTTCGGATATCTGGTGTCATCACAACTCGATGAGAGTTATCTAAAACAGCAATCAGAAAATCACGGCAGTGTTTTGATGTACCCGCATCCTTTTCACCAGCAGCACCCGCAACACAGGCATCAATTACTAGGCGTTTAGAAACTTTTTTTGCCATTTCTTATCATCTTAATTATTCATCAACCGAGCCTCTGCCGCATCCAAATAACGACTTTCTAATTTCAAAGAAACATCGCTAAAATCTTCGGGCCAATCTCCAAAAGCTCCCGTTGCATCTAAATCAGTACTACTAACTTCTGTAACCCCATCTTCTCGTCGTTTAAACCAATGAAGTTTTACCAACTCTGGCGATAGTTTACCCTCAGCAACTAAAGATTGAACTGCTAATAAAAGCAATTCGCTGTGAGTTTCTAAAACTACTCTTACACCTCGATTCGCTGCATAAGTTAATATTTCCGCTAACGCAACTTGAGCGCGAGGATGCAAGTGAATTTCTGGTTGTTCTAGGTAAACTAATTGTCCCGGTTCTGCTACAAGTAAAGCAACTAAAACAGGCAAAGTTTGTGATACACCTAAACCAACATCAGCAATACTAACCATATCACTTGCTTCACTACTACGAGGCAAACGACTTACACGCAATTCAATCTGTACATCGTTCAGCTGTTTAGCATCAACTTTCCAAGTTAATCCTAGTTTTTCTAAATTTGCTTCTAATTTTATAAGTCGATCGTCTTCTGTATTTTGCCAATGACTGATTACGCTGGCAACGTAATTCTCAAAAGTACCAGGAAACTCCTGACCAACAGCTGTAGTATTGTAAGTTCGTTCGGGATTTCCTCTCAACCCTGGAACGTGGATTAAACGGCGAATTTGTTGTTGAAAATCACTAGAGAGTGTAGAAGAAAACAATAGCCCGTCACCTTGTTTAAGTTCGAGAAAACCACGTACTCTACTCACGTTCCATTCCAGTGAAGGCAAATATTGGTCTGGCAGCCAATGTGGAATGATTTTGAGCAATTCCTGATGATTCATTTCGGGTGAAATAGTAATTTCATCATCAGCTATGTGATCAACTATGTGATAGGTTGAGCGAACGACTTGAATACCTTGTTTTGGCTGCTTAGTAAATGTGCTAATTAAGAAATTATTACCGACATAATTATTGATGTCAATTTTAATAGTAAAACTGTCAGAGCGATCTTTTTCAGAAAAGTGAGACAAAAGTTGGTCTGCTGAAGTAAATTTAACATTTGGGCCATTGAGTAGCAGAGCGCCTGGATCATAGCTGGCTTCCAGTGTTTGTTTGAGTAGCAATAATGGCTGCATAATACTGGATTTACCTGAACTATTGGCACCTGCAATAATTGTTAGGGGACACACTTCAATGCTGCACTCTTCGTAAAGCGACTTATAGCCACGTACTGAAATGCCATCAATTCCCCGTCCAGAAACTATAAAACCATTTTTTGAGGAATTTGATTCGCTCATAATGTTGTGTTTGTGTTTGGGCTGCTAAATATCATAATATGATCTAAACCTAATTCATTGATTGAATAGCTGAATGGCGATCGCAATTGATTTTGGTACTAGCAACACTGTAATGACTCGCTGGAACCCTGTCACCCAGCAACCAGAAACTTTGAATTTACCGGGAATTTCTGTCACTTTGGCACAAAATCCGCCCTTAATTCCCAGTTTGCTTTATGTTGAAGATGCTTACGCTGGTAATGTTGTAGTTGGACAGGCGGTGCGCGATCGGGGTTTGGATGTTAAAACCGACCCTCGCTTTTTCCGCAGTTTTAAACGGGGAATTGGTGCAGATATTCAAGGTTTTCTCCCTGAATTAGATGGGCAAATTGTTACTTTTGAAAAAGTCGGACAATGGTTTCTCACAAATATAATTGAAAAGTTACAAGAAACTTCGCCCGATGTCGGACAATCTTTAATATTAACTGTTCCTGTTGATAGCTTTGAAGCTTATCGCAATTGGTTAGGTGAAGTCTGTAAAACTTTGCCAGTCGAACAAGTGCGGATTCTGGATGAACCAACAGCAGCAGCTTTAGGTTACGGAATGAAGGATCAACAAATTATTTTAGTTGTTGATTTTGGTGGGGGAACGCTGGATCTTTCCCTAGTACGTTTGGATAGTATCGCCGCTAAAAAACCTGTAGGTTTTATTTTGAAATGGGGGCAAAAATCCCTAGCAGAAAATTCGGGTCAAAAGGTAAAAACTGCCCGTGTCATCGCTAAAGCTGGACAAAATTTAGGCGGTACAGATATTGATAATTGGTTAGTCGATCACTTTGTTAAAACCCAGGGAATAGAAGCGACACCGTTAACAACTCGTTTAGCAGAAAAGTTGAAAATTGAACTTTCTTTGCAAAGACAGGCGAGTGAGGTTTACTTTGATGATGAAACCTTTGAAAGTTACGAATTAGCCTTAGATCGGGATGCTTTTGAAACCATCCTCAAAGAACAGCAATTTTTTGCCAGATTGGATGATTCCATGACGCAAGTTTTGCAGCAAGCAAGGCGACAAGGGATCGAAGTTGCTGATATTGATTCCGTGTTGTTAGTCGGTGGAACAGTGCAAATTCCCGCAGTGCAAACGTGGGTACAGCAATATTTTGATGTAACAAAGATTCGTTGTGAAAAGCCTTTTGAAGCGATCGCCCAAGGTGCCTTACAACTCACTCAAGGTATTGAGTTAAAAGACTTTCTTTATCACAGTTACGGCATTCGTTATTGGGATCGCAAACTGAATCGCCATAATTGGCATTCTCTGATTAAAGAAGGGCAACCTTATCCAATGAGCGAACCTGTAGAATTATTGTTGGGCGCTTCGGTGGAAAATCAACCCAGCATTGAGTTAATTATTGGTGAATTAGGCACACAAACTGGGGCTACGGAAGTTTACTTTGATGGCGATCGCTTAGTTACTCGAAATCTCGCTAGCAAAGAAACACAAGTAAAACCTTTAAACGATCGCCAAGGTGCCCGAACGATCGCCCAACTAACACCGCCTGGATTTCCGGGAAGCGATCGGATTAAACTACTTTTTCAAGTTGATGGCGATCGTTTTCTCAGAATTACCGTCGAAGATTTATTTACTAATCAAACCTTATTAGAAAATCAGCCAGTAGTTCAACTGAGTTAATCATCCAGAGGTACGTTGTTGGGGGGGGGGGGAGAAAAAATAACACACACCCCACA
>NZ_JBHFNQ010000224.1:0-30687 GCF_041929345.1 Floridaenema aerugineum BLCC-F46 | reverse complement strand
TGTGGAAATTGCTAAAACCATGAAATCTATCTCTGCTGTACACTTATTTCAAACTTTTAAAGATTTGAAAAAGCGTCGTTTTTGGGGTTCTGGGATGTGGAGTGACAGCACTTTTTATTCTTCTGTCGGTGGTGCTTCGGAGGAAGCTGTTAAGCGATATATTGACTCCCAAAAACGACGCTAATTGTTAAAGGAGGGGGCATCGAACCCCCTCCTTTAACCGTGCTTTCATCCCCACCCACTCTTGGGATGGGGTTTTACGCACGTTCAATAAAATTCACAGAGCAGATTCCTTGGGAATGACGTACTATTAAAAAGCATATTCTGCGGCTTTAGCAGCATAGCACTCTTAGCAATTATGACGAAAATTTCTGATTTTCTTAGCCATCTAAACCCTAGTCAACGTCGCGCAGTCGAACAT
This sequence comes from Floridaenema aerugineum BLCC-F46, assembly GCF_041929345.1. Classification (NCBI taxonomy): domain Bacteria; kingdom Bacillati; phylum Cyanobacteriota; class Cyanophyceae; order Aerosakkonematales; family Aerosakkonemataceae; genus Floridanema; species Floridanema aerugineum. The sequence continues at coordinate 30,266 of NZ_JBHFNQ010000224.1, read as the reverse complement.
CACTGCGGTTCTCTGTTAGTTGTTGCGGGTGCAGGTTCTGGTAAAACTAGAGCTTTGACTTATCGCATTGCCAACCTCATCCTTAAGCATAAAATAGATCCTGAAAATATCCTCGCTGTCACTTTTACTAATAAGGCGGCGCGAGAAATGAAGGAACGGATTGAAAAATTGTTTGCCGATCAAATAGTAGAAAAAACTACTGGTAAAAGTTTTGCATCTTTGTCACCAGAGGAACAGACACATTGGCGATCGCGCATTTACAAAGAATACATTAAACCTCTCTGGGTGGGAACTTTCCACAGTCTTTGCGCTCGGATTTTGCGATACGATATCGAGAAATATCAAGATCCAAAAGGTCGGAAGTGGAATCGCAACTTTTCTATATTTGATGAATCGGATACCAAAAGTTTAGTTAAAGAAATTGTTACTAAACAACTTAACCTAGATGACAAAAAATTCGATCCGAGTTCGGTTCGTTACGCCATTAGTAATGCGAAAAACTTAGGTTTATCTCCTCAAGAATTTGCCAGAGAACAACCAAATTTCCGAGGTAAAGTAATTGCTGATGTTTACAGTCGTTACCAAGATGCTTTAGCGGAAAATAACGCCCTAGATTTTGATGATTTAATTTTAGTTCCGGTGCGACTATTTCAGCAAAATGAATCAGTTTTAGGTTATTGGCATCGTCGTTTTCAACATATTTTAGTTGATGAATATCAGGACACTAACCGGATTCAATATGACCTGATTCGGTTGTTAGTTACTAACGGGGAAAACCCGAAAAAGTTTTGTAATTGGGAAAGTCGATCGGTCTTTGTAGTCGGAGATGTAGATCAAGCAATTTACTCTTTTCGCATGGCTGATTTTCGGATTTTGCTGGAATTTCAAGAAGACTTTGGCGATGGTTTACCCGATGAAAAAACTCAGTCAATGGTGAAGTTAGAGGAGAACTATCGCTCAAGGGAAAACATTTTACAAGCAGCGAATCAGTTAATTGAAAATAACACCCAACGCATTGATAAAATATTGCGTCCGACTCGCGGAGAAGGAGAGCCAATTTTCCTGCATTGTGCAGATAATGAAATAGAGGAAGCTGATTTTGTTTTACACCAAATTCGTCAGTTAGAACGTCAAGATAACGATTTTAATTTGGGTGATTTTGCGATTCTTTACCGCACTAACGCTCAATCTCGTCCTTTTGAAGATGCTTTGTTGCGATCGGGAATTCCCTACACAATGGTAGGGGGGTTAAAGTTTTACGATCGCAAAGAAATTAAAGACGCTTTGGCATATTTGCGCTTAATTGTTAACCCCAATGATACTGTCAGTTTGTTGCGAGTAATTAACACTCCTCGGCGCGGAATTGGTAAAACTACGATCGATAATTTAATAGTTGCTGCTAAGGAATTGAGCATACCTTTGTGGGAAATTATCAGCGATGAAGTATCAGTAAATAACTTAGCTGGACGTGCGGCAAAATCAATTAATGGTTTTTGCCAATTAATTCAAAAATGGCAAACTCAATTAGATGTTTTATCAGCTTCGGAAATTGTCCAAGGAATTATGGAAGATTCCGGTTACATCGATGATTTGAAAAAGCAAGGAACTGATGAAGCGCAAGATCGCTTACAAAACGTCTTTGAATTGTTAAACGCAGTCAAACAATTTGAAGAAGAAAATGATGAACCTAGTTTAGGTAATTTTTTAGAAAATGCTTCTTTATCTTCAGATTTAGATAATTTGGAAGAAGGTCAAAAAGCAGTTTCTTTAATGACATTACACTCAGCGAAAGGTTTGGAATTTCCGGTTGTATTTTTAGTCGGAATGGAACAGGGGTTATTACCTCACACTCGCAGTTTAGACGATCCAGAAGGATTGGAAGAAGAACGCCGTTTGTGTTATGTTGGAATTACTCGCGCACAGGAAAGATTGTATCTTTCTTATGCTAGAGAAAGACGCTTATGGGGTGAAAGAGCACCAGCAATTAATTCGCAATTTTTGAAAGAATTACCCAAAGAATTGTTGAGTAGTAAAATAGATGTAGGTGTTCGCAGCGATCGCACAAATTTAACTGCTAAATCTCAAATAGAGAAACCTAATCGCACTCCTACTACTACTGCACAAGGTTGGAAAAAAGGCGATCGCGTAGTTCACAAAACCTTCGGAGTAGGCGAAATTAGTCACGTTTTTGGTTCAGGAAATAAACTCTGTATCGCAGTAAAATTCCCCAGCGTAGGACAAAAAATTCTCGATCCAAAAATTGCTCCTCTGCAAAAAGTTCAATAAAAAGTAAGTACGTTGTTGCGCTTTAGCGCTCTCGATAGTAGCGCTAAACCGCAACAACGTACTCATTTTTCAGTAACTACATATTTCTTAAAAGTTTTGTATAATTCTATGAAAACTTATTAATTTTTGATGATCTATCCGGTATGAAAAGTCTCAAAGCTAGCTAGGACAACCATTTCCATTGTGTTACTTTTTTTAATGAAGTTCTCAGATTAACTGATAAAAAATACCCCAATAGAGAGATGATATAAATACAGCCAAAACTACTACCAAATAAAATTATGGAGTGAAGCGATAATGATTACCTCTAACCTGCATTATTCAATAGACGTGATCAAAGAAGAAGCGCGGGAACTAGTTAAAAAAGGTTTAGTTAGTCCTCAGCAACCAATTTATACTCTTTGTCAGTATATTCGTCAGGGAGAATGGGTTTGTGTGGAATACGAATTAGAAGATTCGGGGTATTTACTGCGCGATCGCATTTGTGATTTGATGGGTTGTCAAGAATGGAAAAATGATTAATTTCCCTCTATTTAGTCAAACTAAAATAGGGTGGGTTTTCCCCATCCTATATTTTCTTGTTGATACCTCGCATAGCTAAAATTGCCGAACCATAAGCCGCTTGTGTGTGCGTTGGTTTTAAAATCGGGACTTTTAAATAACGTTCTCGAATCTTCGTCCAAGTTGGATTTTTTGCACCCCCACCCGCAGTATAAACACAACTTAAAGGTGTTGCACCCAACTGTTTTAATAATTCATATCCCCGCGCTTCAATTCGAGCTATACTTTCTAACAAACCATGCAAAAATTCAACTGGATTTTCTGGACGTGGTTCTAACTTTGGTGGTAAATTAGGGTCGTTAATGGGAAAGCGATCGCCAGCCTTTAACAAAGGATAATAATCAAGATTACTTGACTTTTCCGCATCAATTTGCGAACTCAAACTTTCTAATTCCCGATCGCTAAAGAAACTTTTTAACACCGCACCTCCCGTATTAGAAGCGCCACCAACTAACCACAAATCTCCCAATCTATGACTATAAATTCCATATTTTGCATCATCAACACGAGTGCTACTCAACAGTTTAATTACTAAAGTAGAACCCAAAGATGTACTAGCTTCCCCCGGAGATTTTGCACCACTAGCAAGAAAAGCCGCAATACTATCAGTTGTACCTGCACATACAACACAATCCTTTCTTAATTTCAAACTTGCAGCTATTTCCGATGTAACTTCAGAAATAGGAGTTCCGGGAGTAATAACTTTTGGTAGTTTAAAAGGTATTTCTAAGTTTTCAATCCATTCAGGATAACAAAGTTTTTCTACATCATAACCAAGTTTCAAAGCATTATGATAATCGCTAATTCCTAATTGTCCATGTAATAAAAAAGCCAACCAATCAGCTTGGTGTAGAAAATGAAGATCCCCCCTAGCCCCCCTTACTAAGGGGGGGATAAGATCTTGCCACCATAAAAGTTTTGCTAATGAAGAGGTAGCACTGATTACTGTATGATTTGGTGGTGCAATTTCTTTGAGTTTATCGATTACTTCTATGCCTCTGGAATCGTTGTATAAAATTGGTGAATCAATGGGGTTGCCAGTTCGATCGCATAACAACACCGTTGAAGATGTGCCGTTAATTGCGATCGCACAAATTCCCCCTCTAATTTCTGACGGTATTTCCGCAATTAAAGAAAACAAAGCTTCTCGCCACATTGCTGTTAAATTATCCGTTGAATCAGCAAATAAATATTGTGATTCAGCTTGAATAATTCCTGCTGAATCTATTACTATTGCCCGTGCGCCAGAAGTGCCAAAATCAATGCCAAGGTAGAGATTCATGAAAAAGCAAGTTAATTATCTAGACAAAAATAGCTTTTTTATAGTATAAAATATTTATGACTATTCCAGCAGAAATAATTGCTCTTGTCGAGCGGCTAAATAATGAATAGAAAAGTGGCAATTCAGGGCGGAAGCTAAACGGGCGGCTGCACAGAAGCAGGAAGTTTGAGAGAGCTTGGAGAAGGTCGATCGCATTTATACTATGGTGAAAAGTGCGATCGCTATTTTCCCAGATGATACAATTTAATAATTATGCCAATTCCATCAGAACTTAACAGTCTCATTGAGCGGTTAAATCAAGAGCTAGATATAATTGAGCGGGAAGCAACAGAGGGGCTTAACTTAGCTAGAGTAAGCATGGAACGTTTCCCTAACAATTTTATGTTAGTTCAGTTGTTTGCCTTTTTGAATACGAGTATGTTTTTTGTGGAAGCATCTAGGCGGCGGATAGAGATTAGTGTTGAGTATCTCTCCGCAAGTGATGTGATTACAGCAGAAAGAATTCAGGAAATAGGAGAAGATTTGGCAATAGAATTAGGTCAAGTGCTGGAAACGAAAATAAGCGTTAGTAGGATTAAAGCTCGTTTGGAGAACTTGCAATGACACAAAAAGAACTGGATGAAAAGGAACTGCTAGAGATTCTAGAATTGGCAAAAGAAGCTGAACAGAAAGCCAGGAAAATGTGTGAGACGATAACAGCTAATACAGCCAAATACAAACGTTGGTATGAAGCTAGAAAAGCAGCAGAAGTAGCGGCACAAAAGTAAGATGGGTAAGGTTGGGAAAGGTCGATCGCACATACATAATCTAAGCTAAAAAATGCGATCGCACCTCGAATTTCCTTTACTGAGATCTTGCACCTGCGCTTTTAGCCCGCCCGGAAATCAATTTCCGGGCTAATAGCTCAAGTCCATTAAAATGGACTGAAAGCTTTTAAATCCTAAGTATTTAGTCCTCTTTAGAGGAGTTTAGCTATTAGCCTGTGAATTGATTCGCAGGCGGATTTTGGGAATGGTGCAATATCTGAGTTTAGCATTAGTCATACTACTGGAGTTTCAACAATCACTTCTCCAGAATCGCTTTGCTGTTTAAATACTTGCAAAACCTTTTGTTTCAAACTTGCTAAATCATCGGTAGCTGCATCAGCTTCATAAATAGATTCCGTTGCTGCATTAAAGGCATCTGCATCTAAGGCAAAATACAGAGAATTAGCCGATCTTGCTTGTTGAAAAGCCGCTAAATATGCTGATAACTCTGCCTCACCTGCATCCATCTTTTCTTGTAAATTCCATTGAATTTCATCCAGTTGGTTAACCAAAGCTTCGATTTTTTCCCTTAAAGATTCGTCACCGAAATTGCCAATTTCTATTGCTTTTAATGCTTGGTCAACAATTGGATTGTTTAAGTTATTGCGTTCAATTGCAAATTGGCTGGCAATTAAAGCCGCATTTCTTTGTTGGGAAACAGAGGCTTTTTTGAGAAGTGTAGATAAATCGCGATCGAGCAATTCTAAACGATTTTCTGTCATCTTTACTTAGCTCCTTGGACTCGATTTTTTAGGACTGGCAACTATTCCGTTAGCTCCTTCAATCACCTGGACACAATTTTCACAAATAGGTCGTCCGGCTGCTACTGCAATTACTTTATAATTATTAGTTATAGCCCAACCAATAATGTCAGCTTCAGCATGACCATTACCAGGAATAACAGTTTCTCCAGTTTTGATTGTTGACTTTACTCCTGGTCGCAAGTAACCTCTAATTTCGCTGGTTCCTATGACAATTTTACGGTTTCCTTGCAGGTCTTCTACTACTGCTGCTGCCATTGTTACTCTTCCTTGTGCAGGTGGTGATAAAGCTTGTTGTAATGCGATCGATCTTGCATTAACAACATTTTCAGGATTACTGAAAAGTTCGGCTTCTGTATAATCTTCTGACAGATTTGTTTCCTCCTAATCATGTTAACAACCTTCTAATCGCAGGAAATGAACTCTTCCTGATGCTTCGCCTGCAACAATTGTTACGCCATCGGGTGCAACTGCACAGCAATTTAATGCACTCTCTCCAGTGAAACTAGCAATTACCTCTCGACTTTCCAAATCCCAGACTTTCAGAGTTTGGTCAGATGAAGCAGAAACTATTTGTTTGCCATCTGGTGTTACTGCGACAGTATTTACACAGTCAGTATGACTTGTCAGGGCGAAAAGTTCCTTTCTATTTTCTAGATCCCAGACTTTGATAGTATTGTCACATGAACCAGAAATTATCTGTTTGCCATTCGGTGTCACAGCCACAGATTTTACTGATTTAGTATGACCGCTGAGGGTGAAAAGCTCTTCTCCTTTTTGCCAATTCCAGACTTTAATACTCTTATCATCTGACCCAGAAATTACCATGTTGTCATTTGCTGTAACTGCCACACTTTGTACAGATTTACTATGACCCTTGAGAGTAAACAGTTCCTCTCCTGATTGCCAATACCAAACCTTGAGAGTCTTATCATCTGAACCAGAAATCACTCTGTTGCCATTGGGTGTAACTGCCACAGAGCGCACTGATTTAGTATGACCTTTGAGGGTAAAACAATTGTCTACAAATCCAAGCTTAGAGCCTTTTACAGTCTTATCATCTGAACCAGAAATCACTAAGTTTTTCAACTCTTGTACTACTACAGATTGTACCGATTTTGTGTGACCTCTGAGGAAGATTGGCTTTTGAGTTTTCCGATTCCAGAGTTTAACAGTTTTGTCATCTGAAGCACTAATCACCCAGTTTTCTGTTACTGCTACAGCTTGTACTGATTTGGTATGATCTGGAACAGGGAAACTTTCCTTTTCTTTTTGCAGATTCCAGACTTTGATGGTTTTGTCTGACGATCCAGAGATAACCTGTTTGCCATCTGGTGTGACAGCTAAACCTTGTACCGATTCAGTATGACCTGTAAGAGGAAAAACTTCCTTCCCGGTTTCCAAATTCCAGACTTTGAGAGTTCCGTCATCTGAACCAGAAATCATCCGGTTGCCATCTGGCGTTACTGCCACAGATCGTACTGATGTAATATGACTTTTGAGAGGAGGAAAAATTATCTCTCGTTTGTGCCAATTCCAGACTATCAGTGTGTTGTCAGCTGAGGCAGAAATCACCCGGTTGCCATCTGGTGTTACTGCCAAACCTTCTATCCGGTTAGTGTGGCCTCCGAGATTAAAGAGGAACTCTCGCTTTTGCAGATCCCAAACTTTCAAATGGTTGTTAGCATCACCAGAAAACAGCCTACTACCATCTGGTGTCACTGCCACAGCCAATACAGGAGAGTTATGACCTTTTAAGGTAAAAATTTCATTTCCATTATCCAGATTCCAAACTTTGAGAGTGCCATCATGTGAACCAGAAATCACCTGTTTACTATCTGGTGTAACTACCACAGCATTTACTGAATCATTGTGACCTTTACAGATGAAAACGAGGTTTCCTGTTTCCAGGTTCCAGACTTGGAAAGTGCCATCACTAGAAGCGGAAACTGCCTGTTCCCCATTAGGAGTGATGACGACTGCTTTTACCCTGCCAGTATGTTTAAGAGTTTTCAATTTTTGTCCCGATAGCAAATCCCAGACTTTGAGAGTGCCACCTGAACCGGAAACAACCTGTTTCCCACTAGGAGTAATGGCAACTGCATTTACAGCAGCGTTATCGCTAATAGTACGCAGTAAAGCTTCTCCTGGTGCTATTAAGGTAGGTGTCAATGGGCGCAACCAAGGAGTAGCTTTCCACTGCTTTGCCTGTTCCAAAATTAGCTTAATATCTGGTAAGTCAAAAGACATCAATCGCCCCAACAATTGCCCTGCCAGTTGTGTTTTATCCTTCTCCAATACGTGCGCTGATAGCCGAATTGCACCTTGAATTAATCTCAAAGTCTCCGCTTTTTCCCCAGAAAACAACACATCAGGATTAAAAGCAAAATCGTAATCTTTAATTAGTGGCTGCGAACCTAAAGCATAAACTTTCGCTTCGATAAAATCAAAATCAGTCAACCATCGATATAATTGCTCGAATCGACTAGCCTTAACCATGTGATTAGGCAAATGCTTCAAAGCATATTCTCTATCTTCAGATACCAGGCTATCTAAGTGTTTTCTGATGTCCTTCGTTTCCAAACCTCCCGCAAACTTATCGACAATTCGAGCATTAATTTTGTGAATCAAAGTCATCGCCGTATGCCTCTACAATGTCTTTTCGAGCCAGAAAATCACAAAAGCTTTGGTGATATACGCTGTAGCGGGTTTCGTCATTTACCTGCACTTCGCGCAAAAATTGCTTCCACTCGTTGATTACCTGCTGCACCGTCACCGCTTTTTCACCAGACAATTCAGCTAGCATCCGGCGTGAAACTGGTTCCCTAAGTTCTGCCAGAAAATAAACAATTGCAACTTTGTGCATGGGTAGCGGTTCACTCAGCATCCCCATTCGCCGCCAATGATCCTCATAATAAGCCTGTAAACCTTGCGGCAAATTATCAATACTCAAATCTCGATAAAATCCCCGCTCAATTTCCTGCAAAACATACTTCAAATACATGAAATTGTTCTCGCTTTTCTTAGCAAGCAAAGTCACAAAATCTTCCCCCGTCAACTTTTGTCCATCAATCCACGCCTTAAGCTGCGGCGATTTCTCAATTTCTCGCCTAATATATGTTTGGATATCTTGCAAACTTTCCGCTTGATACTGCATCAACTTAAATCGATGGGGAGGCGTGTTTACTGTTAAGGGTAGAGCGATCGCTCTTTGTGTTAAAACAAAATAAACTCCCTTGGGCAAAGTTACAGGTAAATAAAGGATATTTCCGCCAGAATAGTCAGTTTGATTTACTTCATCCAGTGCATCGATCGCAATTACCAGCCGTTCACCCGTTTTCAGTTTCGCACTAATTTCTTCTAACAACTTGGCAAAAAACTTGCCATCTCGCGTCATTTCAGCTGTGAAAGACTGATAACCTAAATTGTAGCGCGAAATAATTTGGGAGCAAACACTTTCTAAAAATTGGTCGGTGCGGTTGATAGCTTGAGAGCGAATATTGAAATGAACTATGCACCCCGTGCGCCGGACATATTCAGCTAAAATAGCAGTTTTCCCCATACCGGGATCTGCTTCAATAATAAAGTAACCATTCGGCTGACTTGCGAGAAAATCTTCTATTGCCTTAAACACAAATTCACGCCCAACAAAACCATCTGTTTTTTCATCAATTAACGCTTGAAACTGATGATTTACTTTCGGTGACTCTGCAACTACTGGCTGATTGTTAATTACCTGTTCTGGCTTTTGTTCAACTTGATTATCTCCCCAATTTTGCCGTCTAAATTCTTCTTTTCGCTGTTCTATTTCCTCAGCTGCTTTTTTAGCATCCGTCGCAGTCAATAACCGCGCCATGCTATCTAGTGCGCGATAAGTATAATCATTGTCGAACTTTGGTAAATCGTTATGTTTTACGTTATTTCGTACTTCCAACAATTCACTAACTAGACTGCGCTGAGAATAACCAAATTGTGGCGCATCCCGAAAAGCATCATTCCATTTATCAATGATTAGTTTCAGCACAACTTGGGGATCTTTCCATTTTAAGTCATCTCCCTCAAAGTGATAATCCTGTAACCCAAGCCGCGCATTCTGCACCCAGTTTTTACCATAAGTTTTCTTCATCTGACGCTGGATAAACGGCTTGATTCCCGGTACTAAAATATCCTCTAGAGCTTTGTCTACTAGTTCTTTATTGCTTTTGCGATCGCCCTGACTCATTCCTCTAAATCCCCTAAATTGAACAATCACATCTATTATTTTCACTCAGATCTTGCACCTATCGTTTTAGCTCGCCCGGAAATCAATTTCCGGGCTAATAGCTCAAGTAGGGGCGGGTTTAGCAAAGATTTTTTGTTTCCTACAGATAACCTAAAAACAAAACCCGCCCCTACCAGTGGACCCAAAGCAAATAAATTGAAAGTATTTAGTCCTCTTCAGAGGACTTTTGCTATTAGCCTGCGAATTGATTCGCAGGCGGATATTGGTACTGAGCAATTTTTAAATATGGGAAACTAGCCAGCATTAACAGACTGAATTTGTCAGTTATCTGGCTTAAATTTCTGCTAATTACAACAGTGCTAACGCAAACAACCTCTAAGAAAACGCCTCTTCCTCCTCATCAATTAACTCATCGATCAGATCCTGCGCCACATCTTCCGAAATATCCAAAGCTGCCGCTAACTGAGACAAGAAACTTTCTTCATCCTCATCAATTTTCTGATCGACTAACACCATTTCTGCCACTGCTTGAAACCCAATTTCTGCCAGATCATCAGTAATAGATGCCACTGCGGTTCTAAATAAAACCCCAATTCCCTCCTCATTTAAAAGTTTAGTAATTTTATTGATCATCTCCTGAAACTCATCAACTGAGTAACTATCGAAGATATCCTGAGTATTGATGATATTAATTGCCTCCTCGCTTTCCTCTTTTGAAGGTTGACCATTAGCGTAAACTGCGACCATGACGATCGCAGCCACAGCCTCTTCTGGACTCAGTTTTTGTTTGCTAGTAATATCTACATCAAAGATTTCTTGGTACTTCACGGCTGTAATCTCCTCCCTAGTTGATTAGTTATGAGTTCTGCTCAATAAAAATGCCCACTTTACTAAACTAAACACTGTTCAATTGTTGCCACTACAGATTCAGCCAAAGCCGCTAAATCGTAACCTCCCTCTAAACCAAAAACAATCCGCCTAGTTAACTTTAAGCAATACTCTGTAAAGATGGCAAAATCATCAGGTTGCAACTCAATTCTGGCTAAAGGATCGGCAGCATTAGCATCATATCCAGCACTAACAATGAGCAAATCTGGGCGATAAATCGATAAAAATGGCATTACTTCCGATTCAAATGCCCTTTGATATTCTGCAATAGCACTACCCGGAGGTAGAGGAATATTTAACACATTTTTATATTCTCCCCGTTCATTTGCATAACCTGTTCCCGGATAACAAGGCGACTGATGCAACGAACAATAAGCTAATTTAGGATGATGTTCCACAAAGTTCTGTGTGCCATTGCCGTGATGCACATCCCAATCTAAAATAGCCACTCGTTTAATTCCCGGTTGTGACAAAGCGTAACAAGCTGCGATCGCCGCATTGGAAAACAAACAAAAACCCATTCCCCGATCGCGTTCTGCATGATGTCCCGGTGGACGCGCCAACACAAACGCCGGATCTCCCGTTGCCAAAACGCGATCGACTCCATCCAACCAAGCATTCACAGCTAACAACGCCACATCATAACTAGCAGCAGAAACCGGAGTATCACCATCCAAATTCCCCCCACCACGTTTGGCAATTAATTCCACTCTTTCAATATGTTCCTGAGAATGTACCTTTTGCAACCAAGGCATCACATCTCTTTCCGCTACTGGTGTTGGTAATTGCCACTTTAACAACTCAGCAAATGGCACATTTTTCAAAGCTTCTACAATTGCACTTAAGCGTTGCGGACGTTCTGGATGAAATGAACCAGTATCGTGTAACAAAAACTCATCAGAATAAATTACAGGCAACATACTTTCTAGTAGGTAAACAATCAGGAATTTTTTCCACCTTAGCAATATAGAAGCACAGGTGCAGCAAGCTGATTTCATTTAGTAACAAATTTTTGAATATCGCTGGCTTACTAGTCCTAAAACAAGCTGCTGTATTTTTCCTTTTACTTCCCAATCCCCGGCTGTAATTTTAACACTTCAATTTCCGCTCGATTGCCTAATTATTTCAAAATAATCTAGTCAATCAGCCCCGGTAAAATTCTAATTTAAGCCTAAATCTTTGAAAATTCGATCGCCAATAATCAAACTAATTCATAACAACAAATAGTCAGCTAGAAAGTCAGTAACTATTTAACTACTAGGAAAACCATACCAGATTAAAGGAAAAGTTAATTTTGCTCAACCAAAAACGGCAAAATATGATAGAATTTTAATGGTATTTCGGCATTATTGAAACTCAATTTAGCTGAAATTTCAATTACTTGCATTTTAGCAACATATATCTCACATTTTTGGAGTTTTTCACCGTATGACCACTTCCCAGGAGCGGATTATACCCACAGATTTAGGGAACGAGATGTCCCGGTCTTACCTGGAATACGCAATGAGCGTGATTGTAGGGCGGGCACTCCCAGATGCTAGGGATGGTCTCAAACCAGTACATCGGCGCATTCTGTATGCAATGCACGAATTGGGACTCACCCCAGACCGCCCGTTTAGAAAGTGCGCCCGTGTGGTAGGGGAAGTGTTAGGTAAGTACCATCCTCACGGGGACACAGCGGTATATGATGCGCTAGTGCGGATGGCGCAAGACTTTTCCATGCGATCGCCCCTGATCAACGGACATGGCAACTTCGGTTCGGTAGACAACGATCCACCAGCAGCAATGCGTTACACCGAATGTCGCTTGCAAGCACTCGCCACCGAAGCAATGCTGCGGGACATCGAAGCGGAAACCGTTGATTTTGCCGATAACTTCGACGGTTCTCAACAAGAACCCGTAGTTTTACCCGCCAGAGTTCCCCAACTTTTGCTTAACGGTTCATCTGGTATTGCAGTGGGAATGGCAACTAACATTCCCCCACACAATTTGGGAGAATTAATTGATGGTTTGATCGCTCTAATTCATAATCCAGAAATTACCGATATTCAGTTAATTCGACATATTCCTGGCCCTGATTTTCCCACAGGTGGACAAATTTTAGGAACTTCAGCAATTAAAGAAGCTTATACCACTGGACGTGGTTCAATTACGATGCGGGGAGTTGCCAATATTGAAACTATTGAACATCGTGGCAGACCCGATCGAGAAGCAATCATCATTACTGAATTACCTTACCAAACAAACAAAGCAGCATTAATCGAAAAAATTGCCGAATTAGTCAACGATAAAAGACTAGAAGGAATAGCAGATATTCGGGATGAAAGCGATCGCGATGGCATGAGAGTCGTCATCGAATTAAAACGCGATGCTTACCCCAGAGTTGTCCTCAATAACCTTTACAAACAAACCCCATTACAAGCAAACTTTGGCGCAAATATGCTGGCGCTAGTCAATGGCGAACCCCAGCTATTAACCATAAAACAATTCCTCGATGTCTTTCTAGACTTTCGCATTGAATGTATTACCAGACGCACGCAATACGAACTGCGAAAAGCCGAAGAAAGAGATCACATTTTACAAGGATTGTTAATTGCCCTCGCCAACTTAGATAGAATTATCGAATTAATTCGTCACGCTGCTGATGCACCTACCGCACGCCAAGAATTGATCGAAAATTATGGACTTTCTGATGCCCAAGCTGACGCAATCTTACAAATGCAATTGCGGCGTTTGACAGCTTTAGAAGCCGAAAAAATTAGCCAAGAACATGAAGAATTAGTTGCCAAAATTGCTGATTTGCGCGACATATTGCAACGTCGAGAACGCATCTTAGAAATCATTGAAACCGAAGCAGCACAGCTAAAAACCACCTTTGCCACACCCAGAAGAACAGTCATTGAACACGCCGAAGGTGAACTCGACGACACCGATTTAATTGCCAATGAAAAAGCCTTGATTCTATTAACTGAACAAGGTTATATCAAGAGGATGCCAGTGAGTACCTTTGAAGCGCAAAGTCGGGGAACTCGTGGCAAAGCAGCTAACAAAATGAAAGATGATGATGTCGTCGAACATTTTCTCACCTGTTGCGATCACGACAGCGTTTTGTTCTTCAGTGATAAAGGCGTTGTTTACTGCTTAAAAGCTTACCAAATTCCCACATCATCGCGTACTGCTAGAGGCGTTCCGATCGTCCAAATGTTACCAATTCCCGTCGATGAAAAAATCACCTCGATGGTAGCGGTAGCCGAATTTAGCAACGATGAATACTTGGTAATGTTAACCAAGCAAGCCTACATTAAGAAAACCCAACTTTCCGCATTTAGTAACATTCGGGCAAATGGATTAATTGCGATTTCTTTGGAAGAAGGCGATCAATTACGCTGGGTTAGACGCGCCAGAATTGAAGATAGTATTATTATTGGATCGCGTCAAGGAATGGCAATTCACTTCAAAGCAGATCACGATCAATTGCGTCCTTTAGGTCGGGCTACTAGAGGCGTAAGGGCAATGAGATTAGAAAATGGTAATGAAGTAATTAGCATGGATGTTTTACCCGGTTCAATTGTTGCTAACATTGCCCTAGTAAGCGAAACTGAACCAGAATTAGAGGCTGAAGAAACCAATAGTAATGGAGAAGAAGTACTCAACGGAACACAAGGGCCTTGGGTGTTAGTAGTCACCAATGGCGGCTACGGAAAACGAGTGCCTGTTTCCCAATTTAAGTTGTACAATCGGGCAACAAAAGGCAAAATTGCGATTAAATTCCGCAAACAGAATGATACATTAGCCTCACTGTTAATCGTCAATGAAGATGATGAATTGATGATGGTAACAACGCGAGGAATTATTATTCGTCAAGCTGTGAATGCTATTCCTTCCCAATCTCAATATGCCACAGGTGTAAGAGTACAAAGGTTGGATGAGGATGATGCGATCGCAGCTGTCGCCCTAGTTCCTCCCACCAATGGCGAAGAAGAAGAAGCTGAATAATTCTATATCCCTAGATCCCCGACAACTTCTGCTTTCGTCGGGGATCTGAGTTCGCTTAAATTCAATGAAAAATTCCACCAAATTGCGTTTAATTATTAGCTTCATCAGTGGCATTTTAATGGGAATGACAGCCGCACCTTTCGGTGTTTGGCCCTTAGCTTGGATCGCTTTAATTCCCTTATGGATTTTTACAGTAAAAAGCCAAAAATCCGAAAAAACTCTTTACCTTTATGCTATACTTTGGGCAATTGGCTATCATGGCTTAACTCTATCTTGGATAATCAAACTTCATCCCTTAACTTGGTTGGGAATTCCTTGGATTTTGAGTTTAGCGATCGCGATCGGCGCACTACTATTATTTACAATTTGGGGCAGTGTCTTAGTAACAATTTGGGCAATTGGTAACAGGGCAATTTTCCAATTTATTGCCAATCATAAATCCCCCATTCCCAACGGTTTAATTCGCGTATTAATCGGTACAACTCTTTGGTGCGTTCTGGAATATATTTGGAGTGCAGGCCCTTTTTGGTGGACTTCCTTATCCTTTACCCAAAGTCCCCATAATTTAGCAATTTTACATCTCAGTCAAATCTCTGGCCCAAATACAATTAACGCCGTAATTGTCGCCGTAAATGGTTTAATAGCTGAAGTTTTTATCTCCCGCGAATCACAGACAAAATCATTACATAAAGGTTATTTGAGTAGTGCGATCGCACTACTAATTACTTCCCATTTAATAGGATGGGGAATTTACAGCCAACCATTAAACGATCGACCAAACAACGCTTTAAAAGTAGGAATTATTCAAGGTAATATTGCCAACCGAATTAAATTTACTCCCGAAGGTTTGCGCCTTTCCTTAATCAGATATACCAACGGATATCGCAATTTAGCACAGCAAGGAGTAGCAGCAGTTTTAACCCCAGAAGGCGCTTTATCATCTCAATGGAGTGACCCACCATCACTAAATAACCCTTTTTATCAAGCTATTTTGGACGAAAATGTAGTAGCTTGGGTAGGCGCACATCGTCGCCAAGGAAATAGTTTTACGAATAGCTTATTTACTGTTACAGGAACAGGCGAAATTTTCAGCCGTTACGACAAAGTAAACTTAGTAGCTTTTGGTGAATACGTACCTTTTCGAGACATTTTAGGGCGGATATTTCCCCAAGTTTCCGCAGTCGGATCAGATCAAGTTCCGGGTGTATCTAATCAAATAATTGATACACCTTTTGGTCGCGCCATTGTCGGTATTTGTTATGATTCAGCATTTACTCGACATTTTCAACGCCAAGCAGCTTTAGGAGGTCAATTTATTCTCACATCATCTAACAACGATCCTTATAATGCTGCCATGCAATTTCAACATCATGCACAGGATGTTTTACGGGCAATAGAGAGCGATCGCTGGGCAGTAAGAGCCACCAATACAGGTTATTCTGCTATTGTCGATCCTCATGGCAAAACTAAATGGATCTCCCAAACTAAAACATATCAAATTCACGCCGACACAGTTTATCGTCGCCAAACTAAAACCTTATATGTTCGTTGGGGAGATTGGTTAACACCACTTTTATTACTAACTTCCGCAGTTATTTTAACCGGGAAATTTTGGTCTACCCAGATCCCCGACTTCTTCAAGAAGTCGGGGATCTAATGTAGCTTTATTCTACTGGATGTTGACCGTAAAAAGGTAAAGCTTCCGACCAATGAGGACGTAACCCTTCTTTCCAACTCAAATATGCCAGTTCTAACAAATCAGAAACCGACGCACCCATGTTACCGGAAACTTCAATTAATTTGTAGGGATAAGTCAAATTTGCCAAAGTTTGTTGCCAAGCTTCCGGTTTCATTACTGTATCTGGTAACAATTCAACCTGCTTTAGATCGTTGACAGATTTTTGATAAACTGCGCCAAATACCTCGCCGCGACTGGCTGGCATTTGAACTGCGATCGCTAATCGATCGTCCTCTGAGTTATGCGACCAAGCGATCGCTGCCAAAGTAGAAATAGCAAACAAAGGAATATCTAGTTGTTGCGCCAACGTCCGGGCACTCACCACACCAATGCGCGTACCCGTGAAACTACCCGGGCCTTTCGCCACCGCAATAAAAGCTAAGTCTGACCAAGATTGTGGTTGGATAAATCCGGCTAAATACTGATGCAAGTGCGTAGATAAATCATGCCCTAAATTCCAAGTTTGACAGCGACTATCATCAGTAAAATTACTGATAATTATGCCTAATTCCGGGCTACTACTGTGAATACCCAAACCGTATTCCGCCTTCTCTGTACACCTTTCCATGAATTCAACCAGTCAACAAATTTTTCTTAGCAAAAAGTCTCTGTAATACTTCTAGTATAATCCTCATTTCACCAGAAATTCTGCCGTTAATTAACTAAATACACTAGTTGGCTATAGTTAAATTTTTGTTATTACTTAAGGAGCCAAGGAAATTTTAAAGTAAAGAATAAGTTCTCATTGATTATTGGTAATTGGCGAACAGGAATGGGTAGTATAGAACTAGATGGAATCAATTATAAAAACCACCTTCAATCCAGATACATGATTCCCCACCAAATAAATAAAATTGAGTTTTAATTTTTTTCTTTAAAACTAGCAAAGATCCAGATCGCAAAATAAAAAAAACCACATTATCATCATATTGATTGTGTAAAGCACAATAAGGAGCAACAAAATGAAATTACAACGTACCGCGACTTTTCTAGGATTGGCTTGTAGCACAGTTTTAGCTTTTTCTACTGCTGCTCAAGCTGCCAGTTTTACCAGTAACGTTAGCCAAACAATAGACCCAAACGCTGATATTTGGTTAAACTCCATTACTCAGAATGGCACTACATTTAGCGATTTTAATTTGGTCAACCGAGCTACTATTGTCTTCAATACCTCTATCAGTAATGTACTACCTGGACAAACTTCCAATCCAGAACTAGGTCTCTCGGTTAACAACACTGGTGCTGCTAGCACAGACAGAGGCGATAATGCTACCGCACCAGGTGGTCGGGAAGTATCTGGTTTGAATAACCCTACAGGTGATGACATCGCTGCATATTTGGGTAACACCAACCTCAACAACATTATTGATGTTGAAGATGGTAAAAGCATGAAATTGAACCTGTTCTTCCAAGAAACTATTTTCGCGGATAATACAGGCTTAGATAACCTCTTCTTCTGGGAACGGGGCGCTGGAGAATGGAATGCCAGCGACTTGGGTATTCAAGCAATTGACGCGAACGGCAATACGATCGGTAACTTTCTCAGGCTCGACGGCTATGCTAAACAAGATGCAGGCTTTAGCCTTGACACACAAGAAATTGCTGGGGCACAACGAGTAGGAACCTGGGGAGTTAAACTCAGCGACTTGGGAGTAACATCTGCTGCGGGTATCCAAGTTTTTGCAGATTCGACTTACAGAGGCCCTGATTTCAAGGTGATGGCGCGATCGAGTCCAGCAGCAAGCGTACCTGAACCTGCAACCCTCGCTGGTTTAGGATTAATAGCTGCTTCTTTAGCCGCATTTCGCCGTCGTCAACTCAGCAAAAACTTTTAACAAACTTCCCATCTACTTCCCTTCTTGAGGAAAACAAAGAGGTACACACTTAAAGTAGTACCTCTTTGTTTTTATCTGTTTTGGTTTCATCAATAAATCATCACCTAAATTTTCAGATCTATCACAAATATCATCTGTAAACTTACTGATTACTATGCCTAATTCTCAGCCAGTAATGTAAAAACCGATCCCGTACCTTCCTTCACCGAGTAAATGCCGTATTAGTTAACCTAACAACTTAAATTTACTCTCCATATTTTCCTAGATAGTTTCAGGATAAATATAGGTTTTTCTCCATAGTATCAGTCCTTTTTTAAAATTATTACAGGTAAATACTTATAAAAAAAAATCAGCAATTATTTTCTATAAGTCAGTTATTTAAAATTATGTAAAATTCATTTTTGCTGCTTGTAAATTTGATTTTTTATGCTTAAAATTATGTTATGTGTGAATCCCCAATGAATTCCGTAGGAAATTAAATTCTGCGTATTGGTTACTTTACTAAACCAGAGTCAGTTAACTGATTTAGCTTTAAAGTTCAGGAAAAATATCAGAAAAATCAGGAAATAAACACTCTTACTCAACTCAAAACCTCCGAAGGAGCAACAAAATGAAACTTAAAAATACAGCTACAATTTTCGGCATTGCTTGCGGAACAATTCTTTCTATTTCCACCACCGCACAAGCTGCTTCTTTCTCGGTAGGCGTTAGCCAAAGCACTGACCCTAAAGCAGATATTTGGTTGCAATATATTACTCAAAATGGTGTCAGTTTTAATCAATTTAACTTGATTAATGAAGCCAAAGGCGATATTCTTTCTAATGACAGAATTAATTTAACTGGCAGAACAGGAGAAACAGCCAATGCTAGTCAAGGTGGTTTCAACAACAACACAGGTGCAGCTAGCACAGACAGAGGCGACAATGCCAGCAGACCCAATGGTTTAGAAGTATCTGGTATTAACAACCCAACAATGCCTGAAATTGCCACCTACTTGGGTAATACTAACTTGAATAACATCATTGATACTGAAGATACAGGTTCCTTTGAAATGAACCTATTCTTCACTTACCTACTTCAGGAAGATAACAGAGGATTGGATAGTATCTTTGTTTTTGAACGGGGTAGAAATAGCGACTTAGCTATTCAAGCTATTGATGAAAGAGGCAACCGGATCGGTAACTTTTTGCAACTCAATCGCCAAAATCAAACCGATCTTGGCTATAGCATTGACACCACAGAAATTAGTGGCGCACAAAGCGTAGGTGGATGGGGAATTAGCCTCAGTCAATTGGGAGTTACTTCTGCGGCTGGTATTCGCATTAGAACCGAAAGCAGTTTTAATGGCCCAGACTTTAAAATGATCGGACGCTTGAATGACAATCCTGTATTGCGGCAAAGAGTACCCGAACCAGCAACCTTGCTTGGGTTAGGATTAGTAGCAGGTTCTTTAGTAGCATCTCGTCGTCGTAAAGTTAGTAAAGCTGGTTAATTTTCACAATTAAGCAGTTTCAGAAGTATTGGAGAAAATTTCATCAGGGATATAAAATTGCATCTAAAAATTGTCTATATATAAATCCAAAAGGGTTCTGTGAAAATGAACCCTTTTGTTTTTTATAAATGGTGAAAGGAGAAGGGTTTGGATCAATGCTTTCCCCCTTCCCCCGCTTCAAGTTGGTACTAACTCACCAGGACGTAACCTCGCCCATTTACCCATTTCTTGTTTAAAGCTAACGCAGCCCACAACATCCCATTCCATTTCGACATAATCTTGTCGAGGACGAATGTTAACATTGATACTGGGTTCAATTGGTTCAAAGTCGGGATCTTCTGTGAGGTGAGGTACCTCATGCTGCTTTTCTACGGCGTGGTAGGTTATGCAGCGATCGACATAATGGCAGTTAACGCAAATACACATAGCGTCTTCTCCAGTGGCTTTTTTGTTAATCTAGCTTAGGCAAGTAAGTTCGCGCTTAGTCCCTTGGTTGATTTTTGTTGCGATTATCTTAATCTAAAAAAATTAGCATGAACCACAGAGACACAGAGAACGCAGAGACAGAATTTTCGGCATTGTCTCCCGAAAATTGGCCTTTCGATTTGGAATGGTTGCCGGAATCTGCTTACATGGTAGGTGGTGCGGTACGTGATGCGCTTTTGGGGAGACAACGTGATTATTTGGATTTGGATTTTATTATCCCGGAAAAAGCCGTGAAGGTTGCCCGCAAAATCGCCACTCACTACAAAGCTGGGTTTGTTTTGTTAGATCCCCAAAGACAAATTGCTAGGGTAGTTTTTCCCCATGCTACCGCTGATTTCGCCCAGCAAGAAGGAGACTCGTTAGAAACTGATTTGCGGCGACGGGATTTTACCATGAATGCGATCGCCTACCACCCCCACACCAACCAACTCATCGATCCCCTGCAAGGTTACACTGATTTAAAGCAAAGTCTCATCCGCATGGTTTCCCCTGCTAATCTGCAAGATGATCCTTTGCGCTTATTAAGAGCATATCGTCAAGCTGCCCAATTAGGTTTTACTATTCAACCAGAAACTCGTTCCGTAATTCGAGAAATCGCACCTTTAATTGGTACAGTTGCAGCTGAACGAGTCCGAGTAGAATTAGGTTATCTCCTTAATTCTTCCTCTGGAATTCCCTGGTTAACCGCTGCTTGGGAAGATGGATTAATTAATATTTGGTTGAGTCACGCCACAGAAAAAAGTTTCCGCCAACTTGTCGCCGTTGACTGGGCAGCTACCACATTAGCAAAAACTTGGCCTCAATTAGAAACAGAACTTTCTCAACCAATTCGTGATACTATCAAAACTCCTTGGTTAAGTCTTGCCAAACTCGCTTGTTTAGTTACAACCGATCCGATTTTGGCAGAAGCAGAATTACAAAAACTCTCTTACAGTCGCGCCGAAATTAAAGCTGTAACTACGATATTGAAACTTTTACCACAGTTGCATTTAAAGCAAGTTTTACCTGATGGAATGTCTTTAAGAGAGCAATATTTTCTGTTTCGAGAAGCTGGAAAAGCTTTTCCCATTGTGGCAGTTTCAGCCTTAGCTACCGGAATTTCAATAGATGCTATTTCGCCTTTAATTAACCGTTATCTTAATCCTGATGACCAAGTTGCCCATCCCATTACCCTAGTTTCTGGCAATGATTTAATTAGAGAACTTAACCTCAACCCTAGCCCAAAACTTGGCGAATTACTCACAGAAATTCAAATTGCTCGCATAGAAGGTAAAATTTCTAGAGTTGCCGAAGCGATCGCATTTGCCACCCACCTAATAAGCATTAATTCTTAATATCTCAATCCCAATTCCCATCTAGCAATAAATGATAATATTGCACTAACCTCTCCTAAGAAATTTCTCCCCTGCCCCCCTGCCCCTCTGCCCCCCTGCCCCCCTGCCCCCCCTGCCCCCCTGCCCCTGCTATGCCTTCCCCAATCTGGCCTTATATTACCCCAGGAATCCCAGACGATTTGTTCGATCGCTTACCGGGCATTCCCCTAAGCAAACGAGAAGTGCGACTGTTGTTAATCTCTCATCTGCGTCTCATCCCCGACACAATTTTGTGGGATATTGGCGCAGGGACGGGTACAATCCCCGTAGAAGTTGGGTTACTTTGTCCACAGGGTAAGATTATTGCTGTCGAACGAGATGAGGAAGTAGCAGGATTAATTCGCCGGAATTGCGATCGCTTCAGTGTCCCCAACGTAGATATAATCATAGGAAGCGCTCCTGAATGTCTCAAAGACTTACCTGCACGACCCAATCGAGTTTGCATTGAAGGTGGTCGCCCAATTAAAGATATTCTGTTTGAAGTGTGGCATTACTTGCCACACCAAGGCAGAGTTGTAGTTACAGCAGGCAACTTGGAAACCCTTTACAGTGTCTCTGAAACCTTTGCTCAGTTACAAGTACGGAATATAGAAGTTGTACAATCAGCTGTTAACCGTCTGGAGAAGCGAGGAAATCATCAAACATTCGCTGCTGTCGATCCGATTTTTATCCTCAGTGGCGAAAAGTTAGAGTAAAACCAAAGAGATTTTAGATTTTTCATCTACTCTAAAATCTAAAATTTAAAATCTAAAATTTAAAGCACGTCTCATGTCTTGGCCTAGAATACTTAGTGGAATTGTTGCGATCGTCCTAGCTTTAGGAATGATTTTCCTCGGAGGTTGGTATTTCACCCTTTGCTTTTGCATCATCATTTATTTAGGTCTGTTAGAATACTTTCAACTAGTACGAGCCACCGGAATTGCTCCCGCAGCTAAAACTACACTCGCAGTTA
This sequence comes from Floridaenema aerugineum BLCC-F46, assembly GCF_041929345.1. Classification (NCBI taxonomy): domain Bacteria; kingdom Bacillati; phylum Cyanobacteriota; class Cyanophyceae; order Aerosakkonematales; family Aerosakkonemataceae; genus Floridanema; species Floridanema aerugineum. The sequence goes on along the minus strand of NZ_JBHFNQ010000224.1, from coordinate 7,588 downwards.
GTATAGGATTATTGATAATAGCTACAGTTTCTTCCACTCTAGCTGATGCAGTATTACCAGTAGCCGGAACTTTTATCTGTTTTTATCTCTTATTTCAGCCCAAATTAGCCACTATTGCTGATATTTCAACTTCCATCTTGGGACTATTTTACGGTGGTTATTTGCCTAGTTATTGGGTACGCTTACGTTCTCTTGGTCAAGCAGAATGTAGTAACTTACTCTTAGGCGGCTATTGGCCCGAAAATTGGACAAACATTAAAGATTGGCCTCAAGGACTGATCATTACATTACTCGCCTTTAGTTGTATTTGGGCAGCTGACATTGGTGCTTACTTTATTGGTAAATTCTTTGGTAAAACTAGTCTGTCTCACATTAGCCCGAAAAAGACAGTAGAAGGCGCAGTTTTTGGCGTTAGTGCTAGTGTAGCAGTAGCTGTAGCTGGAGCGTGGTATCTTAATTGGCATTTATGGCCGATCGCCGGAGTCGCTAATGGTCTTTTAATTGGTATTGCTAGTCTGTTAGGAGATCTCACCGAGTCAATGATGAAACGCGATGCAGGTGTCAAAGACTCAGGTCAACTAATCCCAGGACACGGCGGAATTTTAGACCGCGCCGATAGCTACGTTTTCACCGCTCCCTTAGTCTACTATTTTGTCACTCTCCTTTTACCTTTGCTGCCGAAGTGAGGCTCCAGGGGCTCCAGGGGCTCCAGGGGCTCCAGGGGCAGGGGAGCTCTCGGAGCAGTTTTGAGTTTTGAGTTTTGAGTTTTGAGTTAAAGAGTCCCCTTGTCCCCTTGTCCCCTTGTCCCCTTGTCCCCTTGTCCCCTTGTCCCCTTGTCCCCTTGTCCCCTTGTCCCTAGTCACTAGTTACTGAGATGCTGCCTCGACAGATTAGTTGACCATTGCTTAAGGTGAGTTCTTGAATATCTACATCTGCGCCTAAGTCTATGGTTAAGCTGGCTAAATTAGGGGAATTTAAGCCTAAGTCTCCTTGGATTTGGGGATTATCTAAATGTAATTGATTGCGATCGCTAATTCTCACACCAGTACTAATTGCGATCTCAGAGTTACTATCTAGCAAACAGGCTTTTAAATGAATCTGATTGCCATCAACTGTAATTGTTTGCCAATGAATCTGTTGATTTGGGAAAGTTGGGGAATTTGTACCTGCTGCTTTGAGTAACAATTGGAAAAATTCATTTAAACCGCTGATGAGTAATTCACTCTCTAAAGAAGCATTCAAGTCATCTTCAGATAAGAGTAACTCACCTTGGGCGCGAATTGGTTCTAGTAAACGTAAGGGTTTACCTTTGATTACTTGACCCAAGTTAACGCGAATATTTTCGGCAATTAGCCCAATTTGTTGCAGATGTAAACCTTGGTATACAGCGCGACTCGTAAAAAGTGTTACTTTGGGAATGTAACCAGATAAGATTTGTCGATCGCCCCCCGCAATCTGAAGTTGCAGGTCTTCTACTTGTTCCACTTGCGATCGCAGCCACAATTTTACCGCAGGTGACAACACCTTACTAATAATTCGACTGCGTTTCTTTTGCAAGTTCTCCGCACTCTGTGTCCCTTGAACCTCATTTGCCGGGAGATCGAACATAAACACCACCTATGACGATACATTTTTTCATGTAATATTTGTACATAGTTTACTGATTCTGGAAAAACCAGTTAGCAAAGCAGTCAAAATTAAGTATGGAAAGGCTGCAAAAGTTACTTTCACAGTGGGGAATCGCCTCCCGTCGTCACGCAGAAGAAATGATCCAAGCAGGTCGAGTGCGTGTTAACGGCGAAATTGCTCATTTGGGACAAAAAGCTGACCCCTTGAGCGATCGGATCGCCGTAGACGATAAATTGATTAAATCTACTAATCGTCCCCAACAGATTTACTTATTACTCAATAAACCAGCTGGAACAGTTTCCACCTGTAGCGACCCCCAAGGACGACCCACTGTTCTTCATCTATTACCCGCGTCACTGCAAAGAGGACAGGGAATTTATCCAGTAGGACGCTTAGATGCTGATTCTACAGGAGCCTTACTATTAACTAATGATGGCGATTTGGCGTTCCGCCTCACCCACCCCCGTCATAGTATGCCGAAAACCTACCAAGTTTGGGTAGAAGGTCAACCGCCAGAAAATATTCTGCAAATGTGGCGCGAAGGAGTTATCCTAGAGGGCAAAAAAACCTTACCCTGTCAAATCAGGGTTTTAGAAACAGGGTCTAAGGGCGATCACACTCTCTTAGAAGTGATTTTAAAAGAAGGGAGAAATCGCCAAATCCGGCGAGTAGCTGAACAACTGGGATATCCTGTGATTCAGCTGCACCGCACCGCAATTGGCCCAATTCAACTACAGTTACCCAAGCAGAGACTTTTGCCAGGAGAATACCGACATTTAACGGATGTAGAAATTAATTTTTTACAAAGTCGGTAAATCCAGGGTAGATTTTTCTGTTATCAGTGTAGAGTTTTCTTTGAAGACAACTTTGCACAAAAAAGTTAAAAATATTTACCCAACCACCTTAGCGAGTAGATGAGCTAGTAAATGTCAAGGATGCAGCTGATGAAGACGAATAAAAGAGAAGATCTAAGTTCTTATTTAGAAGAACAACGAGCCATAAAACTAGCAGAAATGGGTGAATATCTACGTCACCTGCGGGAACAACAAGCCCTTTCTTTAGATGACGTAGCATCGATCACTAAAGTTCCCGTCCGAATGCTCAATGCCATAGAAGAAGGTAGACTAGAACCCTTACCGGAACCAGTCTATATTAAGGGGTTCATCAAACGCTATGCTGATGCACTCGGTTTAAATGGCTCTGAATTCGCCAGCGTCTTCCCCACAGCGCAAGTTTCCAGTACTAAAAGGAAATTTTGGGGAGAAATACCAGCTGGTCAGTTAAAGCCAATTCACCTTTACCTGTTTTACCTGGTATTGATTATCTTCGCGGTAACTAGCTTATCTCAAATGGTAGATCACTCTGCTCAACAAGCAGTGATTACCCCAACAGAAAAACCAGCTACTCTTAAAAAACCTACCAATTCTAACCAAGGGCAAACAAAAGACAACGTAGCGCTTGTCAGCTTGAAAGATGGCAAAAACAGTTCTGAACCTGTAAAAGTTGGTCTGAATGTCACATCTGATTCTTGGGTGAGGGTTGTCATTGATGGCAAAACAGAGTTTGAAGGAACGCTTTCCCAAGGAACTCAGCGCACTTTTTCAGCAAAACAAGAGATCGTTTTACGTGCTGGTAATGCTGGGGGAGTCATGGTTGCTTATAATGACGAACAAGCCAAAACACTCGGAAATCCCGGAGTCGTCAAACAAGTGATTTTCAAAGCTAATTAATAGGGGATAGTCGAGGAGAAGTCGAAAATTTTACCAAAACTTATCGGGAGCGTGAAAGCCCCTGAGAAGCAGCAACGTAGTTGCGTACTTCGTGAGAGAAACGCTTAGTTTAACATTCTTCGCAAAGTAGAGACACAATTAGGCTTGTGCCTAGTCAAGGTCTGTAGGCAAGTTTTGACCCTTGCTACCAGATTTCTCATCTGGGAAACCAAAACTAAAAAGCGAAACGGGACAGCTTTAGCCTCCCGTGTAGCAACAGTTTAGAATCCCCGTGCATTTATGCCGGGGAGAGGTCAATCTTCAACCTTCTCCTATTTATCCCCTAAATCTGATCAAGCACGACCAAAAGTTTCCGTTAACTTTCTGAAGAGTTCAATTTCTCTGTAAGTTAAAGCGCCTGGTAAATAACGCCATTCCCAGTTACCCACGCCTTCACTAGGAACATTCATCCTTGCTGCACCCCCTAAACCTAAGATGTCTTGTAATGGAATGATTGCTTGATTTGCTACGGAACTAAGAGCTAATCGAATCAAATCCCAGTGAACACCTTCGGAAGAAACACAACCTATGTAGGCGAGTAAACCTTGCTTTTCATGTTCGGGAAGGAACTCATACCAACCGACCGTCGTATTATTGTCATGGGTGCCTGTGTAAACTACGCTGTTGCGCTCATAGTTAAACGGCAAGTAAGGATTACCAGCACCAGAACCAAAGGCAAAGTGTAAAATCTTCATACCGGGAAATTCAAAATCATCGCGCAATTTTTCCACTTCTGGGGTAATTACGCCTAAATCTTCAGCTAAAACGGGTAATTTGCCAAATTTATCCCGAATTACTTGGAATAATCCTTCGCCCGGTGCTTTAATCCATTCACCGTTAATCGCAGTTTCTTCGCCTCTTTCCACAGCCCAGTATGCTTCAAAACCCCGGAAGTGGTCAATGCGAACAATATCAACGTAGTCTAGTAAAGATTGGAAACGCTCTACCCACCATTTAAAATGGTCTTTTTGCAGAATTTCCCAATCGTAAACCGGATTACCCCACAATTGTCCGGTTTCGCTGAAGTAATCTGGTGGTACTCCTGCCATTAATGCGGGTTCTTTGCTTTCTTCATCTAAGCAAAAGTATTCGGGATGTGCCCAAACATCGGCGCTATCATGGGCGACATAAATGGGAATGTCTCCGATGATTTGGATGTTGCGATCGTTCGCAAATCGCTTAATATCAGACCATTGGCGGAAAAACTCAAACTGCAAGAATTTGTGGTAGATTATTTCATCTGCTAATTCCTGCTCAAACTTCGCTAATGTAGCAGGATCTCGTTCGGCTAATTCTGGTTCCCACTTATGCCAACTTTCTCCTTCATGTGCATCTCGCAATGCCATAAAAAAGGCATAGTCATCTAACCAATAAGCTTTACTGGTACAGAATGATTTAAATCGCTGTTGAGATTTTGGTGAAGTCTCTTTTTTAAAGTTTTCGCAGGCTTTTTTCAGTAAGGGAGTTTTGACTTCGATTACCTTTTCAAAGTCTACTTTGTGGGCAGGAAATTCTGGTAAGTCGCCAAAGTCTTCTTCACTCAGTAACCCCTCATCTCGCAACCGTTCCGGGCTAATCAATAGCGGGTTCCCAGCCATCGCTGAAAAACACATATAAGGAGAGTTACCATATCCTGTGGGGCCTAATGGCAAAACTTGCCACAGTTTTTGTCTGCTTTCAGCTAAAAATTCTACAAAACGATAGGCTTCTGAGCCTAAGTCTCCAATACCAAATCGACTGGGAAGTGATGTAGGGTGCAATAAAACCCCACTGGATCTAGGAAACGGCATAATTTACCTAAAAAAGGTGAAGCATGGGATATCTGTGAGATTATCACGGTAGAGTTGCGTTTAAACCTGACTCGCGAAAGGTTTTTTCTCTGACGTTTGGCAGAATGCTCGGTTTTGTGGTTAACTGGCTAATTATTACACCTCTCCAAAAAAGAATATCTATGGCAGGCAGGATGCCTACCCCACAAGAGTTATTGGAGATGTCTATTACACCTCTCCTTTCAAAGAATGTAGAGACGTTGTATACAACGTCTCTACAAGGGTTCTAAAATCGAAAATCCATGATGACTTACCGCAATCCTACTCCTACTGTTGACATCATTATTGAGTTGATCGATCGCTCCCAACGTCCCATCATCTTAATTGAACGCAAAAATCCTCCTTTCGGTTGGGCTATTCCTGGCGGTTTTGTGGATTATGGCGAGTCTGTGGAAACTGCTGCTGTTAGGGAAGCTGAGGAAGAAACGGGCGTAAAAGTAGAATTGGTGGAACAGTTTCATGTCTATTCTGACCCAAATCGTGACCCCCGTCAGCACACTTTAAGTGTGGTGTTTATTGCGACGGGTAAGGGGGAACCAAAAGCTGCTGATGATGCGAAAAATTTGGGGGTTTTTGAGTTTTGGCAGTTGCCAGATAATCTCTGTTTCGATCACGATCGGATTATGCGCGATTACTGGCATTATCGGTTTTATGGTTTGCGTCCCAGGTTAGGGTAATTTTTTTAAACCGCTCCAGACGCAGAGGACGCAGAGAGTTTTTTTTGAACCACGTTCGCGTAGCGGTGCGTAGCACTTAGACACGAAGGACACGAAGAGAATTTTTTTACCGCAAAGGACGCAAAGAGCGCGAAGAGAAGAGAAGGAAGAGAAGAGATTTTTAGGTGTGTGGATGGGAATACTTGTTGATGGAGCGATCGCAAGTGTTATTTTTTAGGGTGCGATCGAATTTTGAGCTATGGATGCTAAAGAACTGTTAGAAAGATACGCGAAAGGTGAACGGAATTTTCAAAAAGTCATACTAAGTGGGGTAGAGCTAACAGGTGCTGACCTTAGTGAAATAGACTTACAACAAGCAGATTTGAGCGCAGCAAACTTGAGTGGGTCAAACTTTACTAATGCACTAATTCTCTCAGCAAATCTTACAAGAGCAGACTTATCAGCTGCAAAAATGGCTCAAGTAAATTTGGGGTACGCGAAATTAAATCAAGCAGACTTCAGCGAGGCTGATTTAAGTGAGGGAAAGTTATGGAGTGTCCAAATGAATCAGGCGAATTTAGACAAGGCTAACCTTACAGCAGCTAACTTAGGTGCTACATCCCTAATAGGAGCTTCATTTGTTGAGGCAAATCTTAGTAGAGTAAACTTGACCAGTAATGCAAATTTAACCTCAGCAGATTTAACTAGAGCCAATTTAAGTCAAGCGAATCTAGCTGGTGCAAACCTTAAAGATGTATGCCTTGAGCAAGCTAACCTTAGAGGCGTTAATCTCAGCCAAGTTAATTTATCAGGTATTGATCTGGCTGATATGGATTTAAGCGTCGCCAATCTTGAAAAGGCAAATCTCAGCCAAAGTTATCTCCAAGGAACAAATTTAGAAAGATCCAGCCTCAGAGGAGCTAATTTAAGTGGAGCAAATCTAAGTGGAGCAAATCTGAAAAAGGCCGATTTGACTAATGCAAACATTGATGGTGTACATCTTGAAGAAGCGGACTTAACTGGTGCGATAATGCCAGATGGCAAACGTTACAAACAACAGACTTCTGATATAAAAACAGATAAATCAGAAGCTTCAAGAAAAAAGGTAGAAATAATGGATCGCAAAGTTATCTTTACAGAATCAGCCCCTTCGCCTGTTGGCCCTTATAATCAAGCAATTCTTGCTAGTGGACAAATGTTGTTTGTTGCTGGACAAATTGCGATCGATCCCAGATTAGGCGATGTTGTCTACAAGGATGATGTTACCAAACAAACAGAAAGAGTTATGGCTAACATAGAAGCCATTTTAACTGCCGCAGGTGCTAAATGGTCAAATGTAGTAAAAACCTCCGTCTTCTTGGCAAACATGAATGATTTTGCCGCCATGAATGCAGTTTATTCTAAATACTTTGATGAAGCAACCGCCCCCGCACGCGCTTGTGTAGAAGTCTCTCGTCTACCCAAAGATGTCTTAGTAGAAATTGAATGTATTGCCATGATTTAAAATAGGTACGTTGTTGGGCGTGAGCGCGTCTGTAGCGCGGAAGCGGAACAACCGACATTTTGGTTTTATTTTTCCTTTAAATATACTTTTTTTTTGTTTAAAAATTAAAATTAAATTGTCGTTTTTGGCCCTCCCCCTAACCAGTCGCGTCCCCGCCCAACAACGTACCTATTTTAAATCATGGCAATACATTCAATTTCT